>JAGQZL010000212.1 GCA_020434915.1 Allomuricauda sp.
TTCAATTCCTTTGAGGATTTTGAAAAAAATTTGGACAGCCAATAGCTTACCTAGCTACCCAACTTTTGGAAACTGCCATCCATTGTGGTACTCTTTGGCCAACAACTTGTCCGCTTCAGAGTGGTTGAATTTACCATTTCCGGCATCCCAGAACAAGCGTTCCCCAGTTTTATAGGCGATATTGCCCATGTGGCTCACCATGGCAGCATCATACCCCACTTTAATGGGTGCCCGCAAGATGGATTTGTCCCTGGTCTTTATGGCCTCCAAGAAATTGACCATGTGCAGGTCCAAACCATTGCCTTCAGCTTTTTGCAGGGGCACAGCCTCAATTTTAGGGCCTAGGTCCTTGTCCCAGTGCGGACGATCATGTTCAGGAATTACTTCCCATCCCCCACGGTCCAATACCAAGGTACCATTGTTTCCCAAAAAGGCAATCCCATGGTTTCTGCCATAATTGCCACCGTCAATTCCGGTAGCATGCTCCCACAACAAGGAAAAGTCATCAAACTCATATACCGTTTGCAAGGTATCCGGTGTTTCGGAGGCATCGTCCGGGTAGGCAAACTTACCACCCATGGCCATTACGGATTTAGGAAGCGAGGCCTTCATGCCATAAAGGGCGTAATCAATTAAATGAACCCCCCAGTCAGTCATCAGGCCACCGGCATAGTCCCAAAACCACCTAAAATTAAAATGGAACCTGTTTTGGTTGAATTCACGGTCGGGGGCCGGGCCCAACCACATTTTATAGTCCACTCCTTTGGGAACCGGCACATTTGGGACCACGGGGACGGGTTGCATCCAACCTTGGTAGGCCCAAGTCTTTACCAGACGTATCTGTCCCAGTTTTCCTGAGTGCACAAAATTGATGGCATCCACAAAATGGGGTTGGCTACGTTGCCATTGTCCTATCTGCACCATGCGGTCGCTGGCATTCACCTTGTCCAACATTACTTGACATTCGGCCAACGAATTGGCAATCGGTTTTTCACAATACACATCTTTCCCGGCATCTATGGCATCCGTCAACTGAAGGCAGTGCCAATGGTCCGGGGTACCAATGATCACAATATCGATATCTGTATCTTCCAACATTTTTCGATAATCCGTGTACCATTTGGGTTTTTTGATTCCTCCCTTTCCGAGGTATTCCGTTTTTTCGCGCAGGACATTCTCATCCACATCACAAAGGGCCACCACATCCACTTCACTGTTCTGTAGAATGGTATTCAAATTGGCAAAACCCATTCCGTTGCACCCAATAAGCCCAACCTGGATCTTGTCATTGGGGCTTACGGTCCTTCTGACCATACCCAATAGTTCCGTTGGAAACATAAATGTGCTGCCCAATCCAGCAGCATACAGTGAACCTTTTTTGATGAATTGCCTACGTGATCCCATATTTTCAAATTTGGAATAAGATACAAAAAAACGTCCCTCGGAAATGATTTCCAAGGGACGCCTTTAAAACGATTTGTAATCGGAACTTACTTTTTCTCCGCTGGTGCGTTCAACTTCTTGCTCATTTCCATGGAAATGGCAGAACGATCAAACTTTAAACGGCCGGCCATGGTTTCGATGACGCAGGAAAAATCATTGTCATTCATTTCCACGATTTTGCCATAAAGACCACTTTTGGTAACAATCTTATCGCCTTTTTTCAATTCCGAAGTGAATTTTTTCTCATCCTTCTGACGTTTGATCTGCGGACGTATCATAAAAAAATACGCCACGGCAAAAATCATGATCAGAGGTAAAAACTGTCCTAAGTTTTCCATTTAATTCCTGTTACTTTTTCATGGGGATGGCAGGTAGTGCCTCTCCATCTTTCGGATTAACAAATGCTTTGATCCTCAAAAGTTCAGATCCCTTGGCAGTATTTGCGGTTACTGTAATGGTCTTGGTCACCTGATTTTGACCAGAACCGTTGAACTTCACCACCAATTCCCCTGTTTCACCTGGGGCAATGGGTTCTTTAGGTGGATTGGGCACAGTACAACCGCAGCTACTTTTGGCACTGGTGATCAGCAATGGGGCATTCCCGGTGTTGGTAAATTTGAAAATTGTTTCCTGAGGAGTTCCTCTCTCAATGGTACCGAAATCGTGCTCGGTTTTCTCAAAGGTCATTACAGGAACCAATTTCTGGGCCTCATCGCGCACGGAGGCACTTTCCACATTGTCCGCAACTATTTTGTCTGAAGCCTTGTCCTTGCAAGAAACTCCCAAAAGGGCAACAGCTGCAATCAAACTAAAAATTGTTGATATTCTTTTCATGATAAAAATTTGTTTTCCCAAAATTAAACAAATATTGTTTATTGGAGACCTCTTCCTATTTTTTGCATCTTTCCGGTGGCTTTATATTCCTTCGCCAACTTGTCCAACACCCCATTTATAAAGATACTACTCTTGGGTGTGGAGTATTCCTTGGCAATCTCCAAATACTCGTTCAGGGTTACTTTTTCTGGAATGGACGGGAAATTGAGCAGCTCGCAAATGGCCATTTTTAAGATGATGGAGTCTATCTCCGCAATACGGTCATTGTCCCAGTTTGGGGTCTTGCCCTCTATTTCCTTTTCCCATTTGGCATCGTTGAGCAGGGTCTTGGTGAGCAGTTCATTGGCATAGTCCATATCTTGCTGGTCTTTCAGCAAGGAAGGAAGGAAGAAACGGTCACCTGAGGTTTCATTGGCCTTTTTCAACCTTTTGATGAGAAAAGTGTTCACAATGGGAAAATCGTCTACCCAAGTGAGTTTTTCATCTTCAAAATAGTCGTATACCTTTTCATTGGGGGCGATGATTTCTTTATACAGTTGCAATACTACCTCACGGTCATCCTCGTAACTGCTCTTCCCATTGCTCATGTACGCTTTGTAGATGTCACTGGCTGCTACTTCTTTGTAGATGATCTTGATGTACTCTTCATTGAGATACCAATTGTTCAGTTTTCGCTTGGAAAGTTCATTCTGCAAAGGTTCGTTGTTCACAATTTGGAGCAGCAAACGGTTCTTCACGAATTTTTCACGATCGGGAAAATTGTCCTCATCGGTGGCCAAATATTTTTTTGAAGCATGGCTGGCATGCTTTGCCGCCATTTTGTGGAGTTCTGCCAAAAGGCTTAAAACCAGCAAGTACAGCACATACATGTTTTCCATACTCACTTTTAGGAATTTTTCCTGCTTTGCCAAGGAATCGTCCTTGGACTGGACCAATGCATAAATGCATTGCATCACTTTTACTCTGATATGCCTTCTGGTAAGCATTTTTAAAGAACTTTAAAGTCGTTGATTGGCTTTCACCCCGCAAAAGTAATCTTATATTTCAATCTTACCTACCAAAGTTGTTTTCTTATCAGTTTTATAACATTTAGTTTGTGGCCAATCGTATATCTTTGCTGGATTGTCTACCTAAAACCACAATCAAAACCCATCTTTCCCTCTTATGAAGGAACTGAAACACCTTAATAAATACTTCAAAAAATATTGGTTCAAATTGCTCATGGGCGTTTTGATCACCATCATTGCCCGGGTCTTTTCCTTGATCATGCCTTCGTACGTGAACAAATCGATACAGGCGGTAGAGGAATTTTTGGCCAAGACCATTACCCTGTCCGAAGCCAAGGGAATGTTACTGCAATATATCCTCATCATTGTTGGAGCTGCCATTTTATCCGGACTGTTCACTTTTTTGATGCGGCAGACCATCATTAACGTCTCCCGTTATATTGAGTATGACCTAAAAAACGAGGTTTTTGACCATTACCAATTGTTGAGCCTTAATTTCTATAAGAAAAATAGGATCGGGGATTTAATGAACCGCATTAGCGAGGACATCAACCAAGTGCGGATGTATGGTGGACCGGCCATCATGTATGGCATCCAAACATTGACCCTTTTTGTCTGCCTTATCCCGCTCATGTTCATCAAGGCACCCACTTTGGCGGCATATACATTGTTACCGCTTCCGATACTTTCGGTACTCATTTACCAAATCAGCAAAGTAATCCACAAACGTAGCACCAAGGTGCAGGAGTATCTGTCCACTTTGTCCACCTTTACCCAAGAATCTTTTTCGGGGATTTCGGTGATCAAGGCCTATAGCATAGAACCCAGGATCAATGCGGAACTCAGGGATTTGGCAAATGAGGGAAAAGATACCAGCATGGACTTGGCCAAAGTAAACGCATGGTTCTTCCCACTGATGATCCTATTGATCGGGATCAGTAATGTTTTTGTCATTTACATTGGAGGAAGGCAGTATATCAACGGACAAATTGAATCCATCGGTATCATTGCGGAGTTTATCCTGTATGTGAACATGCTTACATGGCCGGTTGCCATTGTGGGGTGGCTTACATCCATTATCCAAAGGGCGGAAGCTTCCCAAAAACGTATCAACGAGTTCTTGAAGGAAGAGCCTTCCATTAAAAATGAGGTACCACAACCTACTCCGATAAAGGGTGAGATCGAGTTCAAAAATGTTACGTTCACCTACGAGGATACCAACATTACTGCCCTTAACAATGTGAGTTTTAAGGTAAATGCCGGGGAAACCGTGGCCATCTTGGGAAAAACTGGAGCTGGAAAGTCCACCATTTTGGATTTGGTGGCAAGGTTGTACGACACCACCTCCGGGAAGGTGTTGGTAGATGGTGTTCCAGTGCAACAACTGAATTTGGATAGTCTACGACAGGCCATTGGCGCAGTGCCCCAGGATGCCTTCCTTTTTTCGGACACCATTGAGAACAACATTAGATTTGGAAACGAAAACGCAACTTTTGAAGACATTGTGGAGGTGGCCAAAAAAGCCGTGGTACACAAAAACATTGAAGGTTTCGCAAGAAAATACGACACCGTTCTGGGCGAACGGGGCATTACCTTGAGTGGTGGCCAAAAACAGCGGGTATCCATTGCCAGAGCGCTTTTAAAGGACCCTAAAATCTATCTTTTTGATGATTGCCTGTCCGCAGTGGATACCGAAACCGAAGAAGAAATCCTGAACAATTTGAAAAAGCTTTCGGAAAGTAAGACCACTTTGATCGTGAGCCATAGGGTCTCCTCTGCCAAAAATGCCGACAAGATCATTGTGCTGGACAATGGGAAAATCATCCAAGAGGGCACCCACGAAGAGCTGAACAATGTAGAAGGTTACTACAAAGAGCTTTACATGAACCAGCTTTCTGGTAAAAAATCAAAAAAAAGT
>JAGQZL010000213.1 GCA_020434915.1 Allomuricauda sp.
TCTCGTTCAACGCAAAAATATCGATACGGGGGCTCATCACCTGCTTGGTATCCGTATTGCCAAAGGTTACGATACCTTCGAGTATCTTTTGTTCCTCTTTTGTGGTATCCCCTTCGGAGGCCAATTCCAAGGCCTGCGATAAATGGTTCACACTTAGATTGGATTTTTTCTTCCCTAATTTATCCTCCAAGAATAGAGTGGCCGAACGCATTGGCATGCTCAATGGGGAAAACAAAAAGCTGAGTCCTTTTAAGGGTATCGCCATAAAATGGGAGAACTGTACCCTATTCCTATTGGCATAAATCTTTGGTAAGATTTCACCGAACATCAGAATCAGAAACGTGGCGACCACGACCTCCAACAGAAACCGCAAGGTTCCATCTACATTGGAAAAAAGAACCTCCCCCAAGGAACTGAACAATAGCACAATCCCAATATTGATGGCATTATTGGCAATCAAAATGGTGGCCAGCAACTTTTTGGGCCTATCCAATAACTGAACGATGAGTTTGCCACGGGAAGACCCATTTTCCTGCATTTCGTTCAAATCGGTCTGGGAAAGTCCGAACATGGCCACTTCTGCTGCCGAAATGAGGGCGGAACAGGCCAAAAGCAAAACAAGTACCAACACTTTTATAGTGAAGATTCCACTAAATGCTAAAAAGGTAAATGCCAAACAATGGGGCTCGGGATCCAAATTGTATTGCTTTAAACTTTGTTTTTAGAATGGTAGGTCGTCATCTTCCTCTTCAAAATCTTGAACAGGAGCTGGAGACCCTGTTGGTTGTTGTGTGGGTTGACTTTGGGGTTGACCTCCAGTTGGCTGAGGGCCCCCACTTTCATTCTTATTGGTCAAAAAGGTAAAGTCTTGAACATGGACTTCGGTAGTGTACCTCATATTGCCATCCTCACCTTGCCATTGTCTGTTCTTCAACCTTCCTTCCACATAAATCTTATCGCCTTTGCTGAGATATTTTTCGCAAATCTCAGCGGCCTTGTTTCTCACTACAATGTTGTGCCAATCCGTGTTGGTCACCTTTTCACCTGTCTGCCGGTTGGTATAGGTTTCGTTGGTGGCCAACGGGAATCTGGCAATACAATTACCTCCTTCAAAATAGTGAATTTTCACTTCGTCTCCCAAATGCCCGATCAGCATTACTTTGTTCAATGTTCCGCTCATAACTCTTTAATTAATCAAAAGTACTAAATTTTCAATGTCTTGATAAAATCCGCTATCAAAACAGGCACCGGAAAGCTTTTAATTTCTTCCCAAGATAGGCCATCTTCCAACTTGTCCGAGGTTTTCACAATCCAAAATTTGGTGTACAGGTGTTGGTGCGAAAGTTTATGCACAATGGATTCACTATTATATAAGGTAAGGGACCCCACTGCCGGGTAGGCATTATTCTCCCCCATACTTTGTTCCAATTCCTCTCCATCGAGTTCACCTTCGGATTCAATCAATGGGAACTGATAAAGGTTTTGCCATATCCCCTTTCCTTTGCGTTGTTCCAGCAAGGTATGGTGCCCATCATCCAAAAACACCAAATAATTAAAGTAGCGATTTTTGACCTTGGTCTTTTTCAATTTTATAGGCAGATCCGCCACTTTGTTTTTTTGAAGGGCCACACAACTATCATTCAGTGGACATAATAAGCAGTAGGGTTTTTGGGGAGCGCACTGCACTGCACCGAACTCCATGATACCTTGGTTGTAGTCCCGAATGTCATCCGCATCCATGACCTCCCTTGCCAATTCCTTAAAGTGCTTGATGCCTTGGGTGCTGTTTATGGGCAACTCCACTCCAAAATACCTGGCCAAAACCCGATACACATTACCATCCACTACAGGTTGGGGTTCATCAAAACAGAAAGATGCAATGGCACTTGCCGTATAATCTCCCACCCCCTTCAAGGCTTTTAAACCTTCATAGGTTTCGGGAAACTTCCCATTAAAATCCTCCACTACCATTTTGGCAGTGGCGTGTAGATTTCTTGCACGGGAATAATATCCCAGCCCCTGCCAAAGTTTGAGTACCTGTTCTTCCGGTGCCGATGCAAGGTGGTGCACAGTTGGAAAAGCCTCCAAGAACTTATGGTAATACGGCATGCCTTGAGCCACCCTGGTCTGTTGCAGCATAATCTCGGACAGCCAAATCTTGTAGGGATCCCTGGTTTTTCGCCAAGGAAGATCACGCTTGTTTTCCTTGTACCAGGCCAGAATTTTATGGGAAAAAGACATGCGGAAAAATACTATTGTCCAAATGTATCAGTTTATATACTTAAAATTAAAGGGTTTAAACGAAAGATTAATTTTAATGTTTATATTTGCAAGCCGAAAAAAATAAGAAAAAATAATCAAGAGAAATGACGAAAGCAGATATTGTAACTAGAATCTCAGAAAAACTAGGAATTGAAAAAGGAGATGTGCAAGCAACAGTGGAATCATTCATGGAAGAGGTAAAAACCTCCTTGGAAAATGGTGACAATGTTTATTTAAGAGGTTTCGGCAGTTTTATTATCAAGACCAGAGCTGAAAAGACCGGTAGAAACATTTCAAAGAACACTACCATCAAAATCCCCGCACACAATATTCCTGCTTTCAAACCAGCCAAAGTTTTTGTGGAAGGTGTAAAAAGCAACGTTCAAGTAAAATAATATAATTAACAACACTAAAGGAAGAGCCATATGCCGAGTGGAAAGAAAAGAAAAAGACATAAGGTAGCTACCCACAAGCGTAAAAAACGTAGAAGAGCTAACCGACACAAGAAAAAGTAGTTGTTGCAACTACTTTTTCATTTTATGCGTAAACGTTCTTTGACATAGAGATTCAAACTACGAATTTCAATCGGTTTGAAAAATAACCGATACCCTATATTTTGTTTAATCATCTATCCCATTTTATTGGGATGGATAAAAATCGATTCAGGTGAATAGAGAATTAATTGTTAGATCTACTCCCGAAGCAGTCGATTTTGCCTTACTAAAGGATGGAAAACTAATAGAATTACACAAGGAAGAGGACAACAACAACTTTTCCGTAGGGGATATCTTCCTAGCCAAGATAAGAAAACCCGTCACCGGCCTAAATGCGGCATTCGTTAACGTAGGTTATGAAAAGGATGCGTTCCTGCATTACCATGACCTTGGTCCGCAATTGTCCTCCATGTTGAAATTCATCAAAAAAGTTAGAACAGGGAAGTTAAAGGACTATGCCCTGAAAGATTTTCCATTTGAAAAAGACATTGACAAGAATGGTAGCATCAACGATGTAATCAAGGCCAATCAGTCATTATTGGTACAAATTGTAAAGGAACCCATCTCCACCAAGGGCCCAAGAATCAGCTCCGAGCTTTCCATTGCCGGACGATACTTGGTCATGGTCCCATTTTCCGATCGCGTCTCGGTATCCCAAAAAATAGCGAGCAAAGAGGAAAAGGACCGACTCATCAGACTCGTAAAGAGCATAAAGCCCAAAGGTTTTGGTGTTATCATACGTACCGTTGCAGAAGGCAAAAAGGTTGCAGAACTGGACAAAGATCTTCAGAACTTGTTATCCAAATGGATAGCAATGTGCAAGAAATTGCAGAGAGCCCCCCACCCCTCCAAAGTGTTGGTGGAAGTGAACAGGGCGTCATCCATCCTAAGGGATGTTTTCAACGATTCCTTTACCGGAATTCATGTTGATGATGAAACGCTTTACAACCAGATCAAGGACTATGTGCATGAAATTGCACCGGAAAAAGAATCCATTGTAAAGCAATACACCGGTTCGGCCCCCATTTTTGAAAAATTTGGGATCGAACGTCAAATCAAAACCTCGTTCGGACGCACTGCGTCCATGAGCCGAGGGGCATACCTTGTCATTGAGCATACCGAAGCACTCCACGTTATTGACGTGAATAGTGGTAACCGCTCCAACAAGGCCAAAAACCAAGAAGATACCGCTTTGGAGGTAAATCTATTGGCCGCATCGGAAATTGCACGGCAATTGCGATTGCGGGATATGGGCGGAATCATCGTCGTGGATTTTATAGACATGACCAAAGGTGATCACCGAAGAAAACTCTTCGACCACCTTAGGGACGAAATGAAGGACGACAGGGCAAAACACAAAATATTGCCACCCAGTAAATTTGGTCTTGTGCAGATTACAAGACAAAGGGTACGTCCCGAAATGAACATCAAGACGAGTGAGGAAAACCCAAATGTTTCCGGTGCAGAAGTAGAAGCACCTATTGTCTTGATCGATAAGATCCAGGCAGATTTGGAACGAATCCTAAAGGGAGAGCACAAAAACAACGGAATTGTGTTGAATACCCATCCGTTTATTGCGGCTTACCTTACCCAAGGATTCCCGTCCATCCGTTTTAAGTGGTTCAATACCCATAAAAAATGGATCAAGATCCAACCGAGGGATGCCTACACCTACCTTGAATATCATTTTAAGGACAAAGAAGGCAAGACCTTATAACCATATTAAAAGCGACCCAAAATTGGGTCGCTTTTTTTGTTTTTAACCGATTCATTTCAAAATGCTACTTTTGAAAATAGATCAACTTTCCAATCACAATGAAGTTTCCTTTTTATATCATTTTTTTATCGTTGATTGCCGCTTGTAGCAATCCTACTCCCCAGCCATGGTCACAGATTTTGGAAAGTTCGTCCTCGATCAGTGGAAAAGAGGACTATTTGGGTTCCCCTTATGTAACTGCAGGTAACCGAACCTATATGGTTGGTCACCAAGATGGCACCTTCCCTCCTTTGGGTTGGCACATAAAAGGTGAAATGGGCGGTATTTGGGACCATCCCATTAAATTGATGGATGGTTTTGATGCCAATTTGATCATAGGAATGGACACCCTGCACTTGAACAAGGCTACCCAATTCATAAACTATCCCTTTGCCAACAAACATGTTTTTGAGTATCCGGAAAAAAATATCATTGTCGAGCGTTTCCAATATGTGCCTGATGATCATCAGGGTATAGCAATACAATTTAGCATTACCTCCAAACAAAATTCAACCCCTGCCACCTTCCAATTTGTGGGTCATACGGATTTAAGACCCCCTTGGCTGGGCGAACGTACCCAAATGTTAGATGGTAAGGACTCCTCAGTTTTTGAATCCAATAAGTGGATTATAAAGGACGGTGGTAACCCATGGTTCAACATTTTTGGTTCAAATCAACAACCTACAGG
>JAGQZL010000214.1 GCA_020434915.1 Allomuricauda sp.
ACAACCATGAATATGTAGATGTTCTCCCCCATTTTTCAGAAATATGACAAAAATGCAACTATAAATCCGCAATAAGGTTAACAAAATATTACCAAATACGGGCCTAAAAGTATCAATATTTTCCGTGCAGCGGGCATAGGTTTATCTTTTGGCATATCTTCGCCACAAATGATTTGCCAATGAACTGGGAGCAGCTACTCTCCTTACGACGCCATGGAGATACGGCCAAGCGCTTGAGAAAAGAACAGAACGAGACCCGTTTGGGGTTTGAGGTGGATTATGACCGTATCATCTTTTCTTCGGCCTTTAGGAGTCTGCAGGATAAGACCCAAGTAATGCCGATGCCCATTAGCGTTGGTTCAAAAAAAGACTTTGTCCATACCCGATTGACCCATAGCCTGGAGGTATCCGTTGTGGGAAGAAGTCTAGGTAGGATCGCTGGACAACGCATATTGGGGAAATATCCTTTTTTAAAGGATGTGCACGGATATCAATTCAATGATTTTGGGGCTATTGTTGCCGCCGCTGCCCTTGCACATGATATTGGCAATCCCCCGTTTGGCCATAGTGGGGAAAAGGCCATTGGCAATTTTTTTAAACAAGGTTCCGGTAAAAAATACCAGGAGGTGCTTTCTGCTGAGGAGTATCAAGATTTGATTGATTTTGAGGGGAATGCCAACGGGTTCAAATTGCTCACGGAATCCCGAAATGGGGTGCCAGGCGGTGTAAGATTGAGTTATGCCACTTTGGGCGCTTTTATGAAGTACCCCAAAGCTTCGTTGCCCAAAAAACCATCCAAACATATAGCGGATAAAAAGTTCGGGTATTTTCAATCTGAAAAGGACTTTTTTATGGAAGTGGCCCAAGAAATTGGACTTCTGGAAAACCCTAGCAATCCCGGAACGGGTTATTTTAGGCACCCATTGACCTATTTGGTGGAGGCCGCGGATGACATTTGCTATACCATCATCGATTTTGAGGATGGTATCAATTTGGGGCTTGTTCCCGAGGAATATGCGCTGGAATATCTCATTAATTTGGTGAAGGAAAACATCAACACCAAAAAGTACAATGCCATGACCAGCTCCAGTGATCGATTGAGTTATTTGAGGGCATTGGCCATCAATACGTTGATTGGGGATGCGGTGGAAGTCTTTGTGCAGAACGAGGAAAAAATATTAAACGGAACGTTTGATGCGGCTCTTTTGGACAAAGGAAAATATCAGGCCCAAGTAGAGGACATCATCAAACTGAGTGTTGAAAAAATCTATCAGTGCAAGGAAGTCATTGATAAGGAATTGGCCGGGTATCGAATCATCTCCGACCTTTTGGAAATGTACACCTCCGCATTGGTCAACATTAAAAGCGGACAGGATACCAACTACGACCGGTTGTTGGTAAAAAGCTTGCCCGAAAATTATCGAAGTACGGATAATTCCATTTATAAAATATTGTTGGATACCAGTTGTTTCGTGGCAAGTTTATCGGATAGTGCTGCGGTTCATATCCATGACAAGCTTACAGGCAAAACCATCTAAAAGGTATAGAGAATCCCTACGCCGAGTAGCTGTTTAAACTGTATACGGGAGATTCCCGGGTCCACGACGGTGCCATCATCGGCCACCACTTCATCAAACTTGATGTCATCATCAAAAATGACATGGGTACCTATGTTCGCATTGATGAATTCGTTCACCTTTAGATTGAAGTTCATCTCCCAATCCACATCTATGTTCCCAAAACTTCGGATATAGTCCGTATACAGATTGATGCGATGACTCATTAGTACATTTTTCACTATTTCCTTTTCCCAGGTATTGGTGATCAGAAAACCCAATTCCAGAAATACGTTTTCCCCTTCGTCTACCCCAAAGGCTCCTTGGTTGGAGAGGGTTTCATCCATTACAAAGGTAGATTTCATGGTGGCGGGTGAAATGTACAGGTTAAACTTATCGTTTGTCGGAATATAGGAAGTACCGATACCCACAAAGAGATATCCGGGAGACATGAACCGTGAAATGGGGTTCTCCCTATCTGGGTACTTGAAACCATTGGAAAATTGGGTGTTGAAATTGGCCTTTACAGAATAGTACCAACTGGTAATAGTATCCTTTCTAAAACTGATGGTGGTGGATAGTCTGAGTTGGTCGTCCGTTTTTCGCAATTTTCTTCCTTCTTGCGCATTGAGCCCGTACCTAAGTTGCACTTCATTGTTCCAGTTCAGGTAGCGAAACTTGTAATTCCTGGAAAAGTTGAAACTGGCCAATGCAGATACGGAATTGTCGCCCCCTGCATTCCAGTTTACAAACGAGACTTCGTTGATGTTGAGTCCAAACTGGTTGACTTTGTTCCAAAACGAGGTGGGCACAAACCTTTTGTAATATCTTTTAACGGGCTTTACACGGTTCAACACGGCTCTTGGATCGGTAAGTTTGGCGGCCCTTGGCAGGTATTTTAATTTGACATCTTTGATGCGGACCACCTTGAACCCGTTTTCTGTGCTGTCGGGTTCAAAAACTTTAAGTCGATTTATTTGCGCATTTGTGGAAAGGGAAACAGTAAGGAATAAAGCAATAAAACAAATTATTCGCATTGGTCTAAGGTTGATTTCACAAAAGTAAGAATCGCATCAAAATCTATACCAGCAAGTTGATGGGTTTCTGAAATATTTCCTTGTTCTATGAAATTATCTGGGATTCCGAAGATTTTGATAGGTTTTGAAAAACCTTCGTCGTTCGCAAACTCCAAAACAGCCGAACCGAAACCGCCCATTTTACAACCATCTTCCACAGTTATGATGTGTTGGTACTGATCAAAAACGGTGAGAAGCGTTTCTTTATCCAGAGGTTTCACAAAACGCATATCAAAATGGCCCACGGTTTCTGGGTTTCCCAGGGTTTCAATGATGCTTGTGATGGTATTGCCGATATGACCCATGGAAAGTATGGCCAATTTGGAGCCTTTTTTCAGGCATCTGGCCTTTCCTAGCCCGATTTTTTCAAAATCATTTTTCCACTCCAAGGTTACTCCATTACCACGGGGGTACCGTATGGCAATCGGACCTTGCAATCCCAATTGTGCCGTATACATGATGTTACGAAGCTCCATCTCGTTCATGGGGGCAAAAATGGTCAGATTAGGGATGCATCTCAAATAAGCCAGATCAAAAACGCCATGGTGTGTAGGCCCATCCTGACCCACCAAACCGGCCCTATCCAAGCAGAAGATAACGGGGAGTTTTTGCAAGGCCACATCATGGATGACCTGATCATAGGCCCTTTGAAGAAAGGTGGAGTAGATGTTACAAAAAGGAATCAGCCCTTGTGTGGCCATTCCAGCGGCCAACGTAACGGCATGTTGTTCGGCAATGCCCACATCAAACGCCCTTTCTGGGATTTCATCCATCATGAACTTTAAGGAGCTACCGGTAGGCATGGCAGGCGTGATTCCTACTATTTTTTCGTTCCTTTTGGCCAGTTCCACCAAAGTGTACCCAAAGACATCCTGGTATTTTGGAGGTGTTGCGGCACCTGTTTTTTTAACCCGTTCCCCTGTCAACTTATCAAATTTTCCGGGAGCATGGTAAACTACTTGGTCCTCTTCCGCTTTCTTGAGTCCCTTTCCTTTAGTGGTAATAATGTGTAGGAGTTTGGGTCCCGGCACTGTTTTTAAACGCTCCAGTTCGGCCACCAAGGCGCTCAGGTCATGCCCATCCAACGGACCCGAATAATTCAGGTTCAGGCATTCAAAGATATTTTCATCCTTTGCAGTTCCCGCCTTTACATTGGTGAGGTATTTTTTTAGGGCCCCAACGCTGGGGTCTATGCCAATGGCATTATCATTCAGGATGATGAGGGCATTAACATCCGTCACGCCCAAATGGTTCAAACCTTCAAAGGCCATTCCACTGGCTATAGAAGCATCGCCGATAACGGCAATATGTTGTTTAGAGAGATTGCCACCCAGTTTGGAGGCCATGGCCATCCCCAAAATGGCCGATATGGAGGTAGAGCTGTGTCCCGTCCCGAAATCATCATACATGCTTTCGGTCATTTTCGGAAACCCACTGATTCCCCCAAGTTGTCGGTTGGTTTCAAAAATCTCTTTCCTTCCGGTCAATATTTTATGACCATAGGCTTGGTGTCCCACATCCCAAATAAGCTTGTCGTTTGGGGTGTCAAAAACATAATGAAGGGCAATGGTGAGTTCCACGACCCCCAAACTGGCCCCTAAATGTCCTTCCTTGGTCGATACAATATCAATGATAAATTCCCTCAATTCCTGGGCAAGTTGGGTCAACTCATCCAAGGTTAGTTTTTTGAGGTCTTTTGGGGAATCGATATGTGACAAAAGCGTTTTCAAAGGATAAAAAACAAAAGTACCGATTCTCCCTAAAATTTTTTTATGCGTAGCTTAGCCATTATCAAATTATTTTAATAAACAGTGGAGAATCCTTTTGATGACACCTACTTTATGAAAAAGGCTTTGCAAGAGGCCGAAATAGCCTTTGAGAGCGGTGAAGTGCCTGTTGGGGCGGTAGTGGTGGTGAACAACAGGATCATTGGGAGGGCACATAATTTAACGGAACGCCTGAAGGATGTAACGGCCCATGCAGAAATGCAGGCGATAACGGCGGCTTCCAACTTTTTAGGAGGCAAGTATCTTCATGGGTGTACGCTCTATGTTACTTTGGAGCCTTGCCAAATGTGTGCTGGGGCACTGTATTGGAGCCAAGTTTCCAAAGTGGTGTACGGTGCGGCAGATCTGGAGCGTGGATTCAACGTAATGGGAGGGCATTTGCACCCAAAGACCGAGGTAGTGGCAGGTATACTGGAAAATGAGGCTTCGGAATTGCTCAAACGGTTTTTCATCCAAAGAAGGAACCTCAATTGAATAAAAAAACCCTGGGATTGCCAGGGTTCTACTAAAAAATCAAAATAAAATATTTTTATCCGATTACCTGCACTTGTGCCGCAACCTTTCCTTTTCTTCCTTCTTCCTCTGCGTATTCTACTTTGTCGCCTTCGTTCAGTTCTACTCCATTCAATGCGGTAACATGAACAAAGATGTCTTTTCCTGTTTCATCGTTGGTAATGAATCCGTAACCTTTGGATTCATTGAAAAATTTTACTGTACCAGTCATTAAAAAATAAATAAAATGTTAAAACAC
>JAGQZL010000215.1 GCA_020434915.1 Allomuricauda sp.
ATAAATGACCATGGTAGGGGAAATGGAAAAATCAAGGGAAAGGAGTTCGTCCATTACCTCGTTCCATTTTTTTTTTTTTTTTTTTGCGGCCTGTGCCCATAACTGTCCCGCTTCGCCAAAGCGATCCTGTTCATTTTGGTAATTGTAGTCCAGTGAATAATCCTGTACCGTTCTATCGTCGAACATGGCTTCTGGCAAACCATACCAGTGTTCCATGGAAGTAAGCCCGGCACGAGCACTGTTCAAAACATTCCAACGGCCCACATATAGTTGCGCGTGGTGTGTTTTGGAACGTAGCCCCAATTTTTTGTTTTCTTCCAAAGCTGCTTGCATGACCTCTGGCAATCCACCGCCAAACTTGATGCCATCCGCACCCTTTTTGGCATTGGCCTGTACCCATTCCCGTGCGGCTTCGGGAGTAGTGATATCACCACGTCCCCGTTCCCCGTTCAAACTGCTGCCAAACCAGGTGTAAGCCTTTATCCGTGGAGCGGTGATTTCATTTTTGGCACTTTTCTTCTTCTGGTCCAGCACCCAATCGATACCGTTTCCGGAACCAGGGTCACAAATGGTGGTGATGCCGTGGCCCATCCAAAGTTTGAATACGTATTCCGCGGTAGTGCCCTGGGAGGAGCCGCCAATATGGGCGTGGGTATCCACAAATCCTGGGAGTAGGTACATGCCTTCGGCATTCAATTCCTTTCCGCCTGGTTTTAATTTAGGGCGTCTTTCGGGGTTGATGTCCATTCCAGGGAAACCGACCACTTGGACGGAGGCAATCCGGTTGTTTTCCACCACAATGTCAATAGGGCCAATTGGGGGTGATAAGGTGCCATCAATAACGGTAACACCCCTGATAATGAGTTGCGACCAAGGGCCTTCGCCTTCACTTCGCTGCGGGGCTTTTTCAATCTGAGCCTGTCCCAAAAAAGTTATCAGGAAACATAAAAAAACAACGGATTTCAGTTGTGGGTTTTTCATATGGGTTGGTTATGGGTTGATTTTGAAAATTTTATGTGTAGTTAGTGAAAATCATCCAATTATGAAAGAATTCTTGTCTTTTCTTACCTTGTTGACCCATCCTTTTCATAAAAAATGTAGGATATTTGTTAAGGGAGTGGTTCCTTCAATCCCCTTAACTAATTCAATACTGAAATCATGAAAAGAATTTTCCATGCCCTTATTTTTATTTGTTTGGTGACGTGCACTGTCCAGCATTCTTTTGGTCAGGTAGAGTTGGATGCCCAAACCGTTTCCGATTTGCAAAAGACCCCCAAGTATGCCTTTGGTGTTACCGATGCGTTTCATTTTAAAGGGGTTTTGAACATGTACGACAATCTTATAAAAAACGGAGTAGAAATTGCCGAGTATGAAATTGTCGTCAAAGGCAAAATCGTGTCCGAATTGGTGAAAGGGTCGGAATTGGAAACCTTTTTTGAAAAATATCAGGGGAAAGTGCGTGTGAGCGTATGCAGCATGGCCATGAAAAAATTGAAGGTCACCGAAGACCAGTTGATTGAAGGGTTGATTCCAGTACCTACCGCTTCCATACGTATGTTGCAATTGCAGGCCAATGGGTACAATACGTTGACGTACTGATTTGAATTGATTAATGAACGGTTTCAAATTGTTTTTCTACCATGAGTAAGTAAACTCACTTTTATCGGAATAAACAGGGATTCCATTGTCATATAGAGTTCGTTTTATCCAATTCCCAAATGTATCTCTATGATAGTCATATCTTGTTGAGTCAATTTTTTCAGGCTGACCATTTTCATATTTTGTGATTTTCAGGGTATTCAATACTTCATTTCCGTCATTGTATTCTTGGTGTATTTCCCATGTAAAACCTCTTTCAAAATTTCGCCAAATTGTTTCAATTGTATTACCTTGATTATCATGTCGGTAGGTTGTTTTAACGATAATGTTTCCTAGACTGTCAAGTTTTAATCCTTCAACTGACTTCCATTTGCTGTTGTACTTTGCAATATCATGGATGTTCATTGAGTCTCCCTTGATAGTATATGCTTTGCTTGTGCGTTGTTTTTTATCAAAAGCATAGTTGCGTTCCAAATGTTTATGTCCATCTTTAGCAATTACGTAGCTTTTCAGAAGGATCCCGAATTTATTACGTATTGAAACCCGATTTTGAATAAAAGAATCATCTATGCCATAGTTGATAATTTCCAACTCATTGCCAAATTTGTCATATTTGTATTTGCTTATCCCTGAGTTTGGAGTTCCATCTGGGTTAAAGGTTTGCCTTTTGGAAATTCTCCCTTTGCGGTCAAAATGTACAATAATGTAATAATTTGGTATTTCAGCAATTGAATCATTTACATTTTTGATTTTAAACTTGGTCATTTTCCAAACAGAAGGTTTATTGCTAAAACCATAGAAAGGAGTGAGATTTCTAAGTGGATGACAACCCGATAGGGCAATGCATATTAGGATTGCAAACAGAAGATATTTGTATTGAAACTTGATAATATGCAGCAATGTTCTCATGGCACTACTAAGGTAAAAAAAATCGATGGGATGCTTTAATCACCCACTGTAATCAAGAAGTAGACGGGATGGGCAATGGAATTACACCAAAGAACAAGGTTCCGCGCTTTGAAAATGGCGCAAACAAAAAAACGCTCAAGCAAGCTTGGCGTTTTTTCTTAATGAACTATTTCCGTGACCGCGGCAGGATTCAAACCTGCAACCTTCTGAGCCGTAATCAGATGCGCTATTCAGTTGCGCCACGCGGCCTTGTTTTAAGGGCTGCAAATATATTTCTTTTTACCTTTACCACAAAACCTTAGTGCACAAAAATTATGGATTTTACCACCTACATTCGTGATATAGAAGACTTTCCAAAGCCAGGTGTTGTCTTTAAGGATATTACCCCTCTTTTGAACAACCCCCTGGCACTCAAAAAAGCCTCAGAGGCCCTATTGGGCTTTACGGCCAACATGAAGATAGATAAGGTGGTGGGTGTGGACAGTAGGGGCTTTATTTTTGCACCCCTGCTAGCTGAAAAACTAGGAGCTGGTTTTGTACCCGTTCGTAAGTCGGGGAAACTTCCCTACAATACCATTTCCGAGTCCTATGACCTCGAATATGGAAAGGCAACCGTTGAGATCCATAAGGATGCCATAAAAAAAGGGGAGAAGGTACTGTTGCATGATGATGTGCTGGCCACTGGTGGTACCGCAAGTGCCGTTTGCAAACTGGTGGAAAGCCTGGGCGGGGAAGTGGTCCAATGCAACTTTTTGATCGAACTTACTTTTTTAAAAGGTGCCGATAAACTGAATGGGTATCAGATAGAAGCCCTTTTGCAGTACTAGTCTTGATCCAGCGCTTTTGTGGTCACAAAATACCGCCAGCCAATGATGGCCAACTGTAATTTGGTCGCCTTGGAAAGATCCAACCCCTTTTTGGTATAGGAAGGAAGTACAGCCTTATTGATTTTTGCCAGAATCTTATAAAACATGGTCTTGTGGATTGTGGCAAATATAGGCATGTAATTCTTAAAAGTCCCCATCTGGGGGTAACCGGTTCCATGGAATCAAAAAGGGCTGGTCGGTTTCCGAAGGCTATTGGGCTCACGTCAAAGAAATATAGTGGCAATTAAATGCACTAAAAGCATAACAAAAAACTTAACTATTGCGATCATTGTCTGATGGATTTTTAGGTTAAAAAAACAATTGTAGACCGGTTACAGATTTGAATATAGAATGATAAAAGTCATGCTTCCAAATATTTAGGTGAAAATCTATGCAATTGAATACAAGATTGTAGTTAAAAAAATGAGATGCTCCTTGAACTGAAACATGCTCTCTTAAAAAAAGTTATAAAATGTTACGTTAAAAACCTTAAACGGTTATGAAATGTTAGAAATGTAGGGGCATTTTAGAGGTGTTTTTGAAAACCAAGGGAGCTTTCGTTTAAAAATGGGGTCTTTTTGGGCATTTCGTTTTTTATGCCCATAAAAAAAGGCCGTAAAAATTGATTACGACCTTTGAAAAAATGTGGTTTTTTAGACGGGATCCTACTCTTTTTTGGTAGTTATTTCCACAACCCCGTTCTTGGCTTTTTTTCCATACTTTTTTGTCGCTTTGTCCCCTTTGTAGACATTCATGCTTTCAATGGAGGCTGGGGTCAGGCTTCTCACCTCTTTGGCGGTTGCCTTTTTGCCGTCAATAAAGTAAAGAGGTTCTCCTTTTCCATCATTGTCAATATAGAAGAAGCTATTGTCATCACCGATCACTTCAATGTCTTCCTCATCGTCGGAATCTCTTACAATGGTGACATGATTTCCGTCCTTTTCAAGTTTTTTTACTTTGATTCTTTTGTTCATTCCCTTGCCATCCTCATCGGTACTTATAAATATGGAGGTGCCCTTTTCAATTTCCATTTCTTCCACTTCCTCGTCAGAAAGTCTTTTACCATCAACAATGACAACTTTGTTGGAGTTGTTGTTTTTGATGACGATTTCAGTTTCATCGTCAGATTTCCAATGGATTTTGTCCGTTTCCAGTGAATTGTCATCATTGGTTCGAAATTTAAAATGCTTGACATTTCCAAAGGAGACCGTATTGGCCTCATCATCATAAAAAATGGTAAATGGTTTGATCGGGTCGTCAGATTCCGTATTGTATTGGCCGCTTAATTTTTCACCCTTGGAGTTTTTACCACTGAGATGGACTGATATCCCAATAATTTCCTTGCTACTGTTTCGAACTGTGGTGTAACTAAAATCGAAACCATCTTTGGCAAGGTCTTTTTTGAACTTGTCCAGTTCGGCATCCATAGTGTTTTTGTCGATCATCAGTTCTATGGTCTTATCGTCCATGGTGTCAAGGACTCCATCCGGACTTTGGTACTGATACACGTTTTCCACGCTGAAACTTACAAGGAACAGCCCCAACAAGGGCAATACCAGGAATGTTTTCAATACATTGATTCTTTTTGATTGATTTTGATTTAACATGACTATTCGCTTTTTGATTAATGAATTGTAAAATGAGTTGGACAAGGCATATTCTGGTTTGTTCACTGCCTGTCTCAACATGAGGTATTGATAGCTTTTGATATCGTCTGTACGTTCCACGGCATGATGGTCAGCCAAGTACTCCAAATTTTGCTTTACCGCTGTTTTATAGAGCCAAAC
>JAGQZL010000216.1 GCA_020434915.1 Allomuricauda sp.
ATCATCAACGCTTCGGGGGATTTAAATGCATGGGGCACACAGCCTGATGGAAAGGACTGGATGGTGGCCATTGTGAATCCTCTCAACAAGGACAAAGTATTTTCCTGGTTGCCGGTTCGGGACCAGGCCGTGGTTACTTCGGGCAATTATGAAAAGTACATCATCCTGGATGGACAACGCTATACCCATATCATAGATCCACGAACCGGTTATCCAAGCAAGGGCATCCTGAGTGCCACGATTTTCACCCAAAATGCCGAATTGGCGGATGCCTTGGCGACCTCCATTTTTGTGATGGGAGTGGAGACAGGTTTGGACTTCGTAAACCAATTGAAAGGGGTGGAGTGCATCATTGTGGACGAGAACAGTAAGATCATTACCTCCAATAATATTGCCCTCAAGGGGGTGGAAACAAAAAAAGAATAACCCAAATATGAAAAAGATTTTAATTGCCCTTTGCAGTCTAACGAGCCTTTCTTCTTGTGTAGTCCTGCGCGAGTATGAGAAAGTGAACATCAATGACCCGGATATGGTGCTGGCCGATAAGAAACTGGCCAAGTTTGAAACAAGTTATCAGGTGTACCGTGAAGGTGCCTCTGGAGGAAATGGTGGAAAAACAGGAGGTGGTTGTGGCTGTAATTAAGATGGACTTGCGAAGCTTTTTTCTCATCCTGGTTTTGTTGCCGGCACTTGGCATGTCCCAACAGGAGAATACAAGCTCTTACAAAAAGAGGGTGTTGGAAACCACCGAAGTAGATATCCTATCCAGTTATTACGAACAAACCGGAAATAATGCCGCGGTTACCGGGGGCATTGGAAATGAGAGGTTAACGGATGTTGCGCCATCCATAGTGGTGAGCATTCCTATGAACGATGATGATGTCTTGAGTGTGGATGTGGGAATCTCCACCTACACCTCGGCATCTTCCAGTAATCTAAACCCTTTTGATCTGACCCAATCAGGTGGATTGAGTGGCGCCTCTTCTGGTGGAATTGGGGGTGGAGGTGATGATGATGAGGAAGATGATGACAATGCAGGGTACAGCGGTGTTATTGGTAGTCCATGGGTGGCCTCTTCCGGTGCTTCACGCCAAGACACGTGGGGCAGCATCTCGGTAGGCTATTCCCATAGTTCGGATGATAGAAACCAGATTGTGAGCGGAAATGCCTCTTTTGCATCGGAGTATGATTATGTGTCCGTTGGCTTTGGAGGGGGCTATACCAAGTTGTTCAACGAGAAAAACACCGAGGTAAGTCTTAAGGGCAGCGTGTTTTTGGATACATGGCTCCCCCGCTATCCTACCGAATTGGACAGCTATTTGGAAACAGGAGGCAATCTTAACGGAGGTTTCTTCAACGGGGTCCCCATTTTAAATGCCAATGGTGCCATAACCGATAAAAATGGGTCCAATACCTGGCAACCCGTGGATGGTTTCAGCCTGATTTCCGATAAAAAACGAAACAGTTTTGCCCTATCCGTATCCTTTTCCCAGATTTTGGGCAAGAACACCCAAATGTCAATTTTTGCGGATGTGGTCCAACAACAAGGGTGGTTGTCCAATCCCATGCAACGGGTATATTTTGCCGATGTCCAAAACTATTTTATCGGTAATCCGGAAAGTATTCCAAACTATACTTCCACAGAAAACACGGATGTGTTCATGCTCGCGGATGACATGGAACGTTTGCCGGATACTAGGTTAAAGTTTCCCATTGGGATGCGCCTTAACCACTATATCAATGAGATATTGACCGTACGTACTTATTACCGCTTTTATTTGGATGATTGGGGGCTACAGTCGCATACGGCCAGTGTGGAACTGCCGGTGAAAATATCCGATAAGTTCACCCTGTACCCGTCCTATCGCTATTACACCCAGAATCAGGTGGATTATTTTGCTCCGTTTGACACCCATTTGTCCACCAGTCAATACTACACATCCGATTATGATCTCTCGGCATATGATGCGCACCAAGTTGGATTCGGGATTACCTATACGGACATATTCACCAAGTTCAAGACGTTGGGCTTTGGTCTTAAAAGTATCGATGTAAAGTATAACAACTACAGCCGGACTACGGGCCTTAAGGCCAATTATTTTGGGCTGGGATTCAAATTTGAAATGGATTGAGAAAAGCTTGTTTAAACGCAAAGTTCCTATCCATATTGAAATAAAAATAAAACGCACATGAAACTGTTTCCATCACGTTTTGCCATACTCAACGCCTTTGCTGTCCTCTTTGTTGCCATTTCCTTTTTGTTGCGATTGGTCTTTATGGCATTGGATTTTTCCCAAGTGGATGGCTCCTTTTTTGCATTGATGAAGGTATTTTTTATAGGCTTCTTTTTTGACCTGGGCACCGTTTCCTTCTTTTATATGATCGGGGCACTTTATTTTCTTTTGTTGCCCAAACGGTTTTATGGATCTGTTTTTGATAGAATCGTGTGCTTTTTTGGCTTGGCCGTGGGTCTGTTGATCGTGTATTTTTCCTTTTTTGCCGAAATCACGTTCTGGGATGAGTTCCAGAGACGTTTCAACTTTATTGCGGTGGATTACTTGATCTATACCTATGAAGTGGTCAAGAACATCAATGAATCCTATCCCTTACCGTTGCTTATTGGTTCCATGTTGCTATTGGTCTTGGTCACGGTTTGGCTCTTTGTTAGAAAAGGGTTGTTCAAAAGGGTATTCGTGGCGGAGAACACATTCAAGCAAAAATTGGTCCCCACAGTGATCGTGGCAGGTGTCGTATTGTTGTTTGGCACTTCCGTGGAAAACGAGTTGGCGGAAACCTCGTCCAACAGGTTAAACAATGAACTTTCCAAAGCGGGAATCTATTCCTTCTTTGCCGCATTTCGGAACAATGAACTCAGCTACACGGACTTTTACAAGACCATTCCAGAAGGCGATGCCCTGAAAAGTGTTCAAAAACTGGTGGCCAATCCATCGGACAGTCTTTTACAACCAAAAAGTGGAATTATTAGGGAAGTGAAAGGCAGCATGGAGGAAAAACCCAATGTGATTCTGATCTGCGTGGAAAGTTTGAGTGCCAAATATTTGGGTGTTTTTGGCAACCCAGATCATCTGACCCCAAACTTGGACGCTCTGGCCACTTCCGAAACCTATTTTTCCCATCTGTTTGCCACGGGAACCCGAACTGTTCGGGGTATGGAGGCCATCACCTTGAGCATTCCCCCCACACCGGGTAGGAGCATTGTGAAAAGGGAGCACAACCAAGATCTTTTCACCATAGGGGAAGTCTTTAAAAACAAAGGCTACAGCCGGACCTTCTTTTACGGGGGCGATGGCTATTTTGACAATATGGACAAATTCTTCAGTGGCAATGGCTTTGATATTGTAGATCGGGGTCGGGGATTTTTGCCTTCCGGGGATATTGTGACCTCCCGAAAAAACATTGAGGACGATGAGGTAACCTTTGAAAATGCATGGGGGGTCTGCGATGAGGATATTTTCAACAAGGTGCTGAAGGAGGCCGATGCCGCTTCTGAACAGGGAAAACCCTTCTTTGATTTTATCATGACCACCTCCAACCACAAACCCTATACCTATCCGGAGGGCAAAATTGATATCCCTTCGGGTTCTGGAAGGAACGGAGCGGTAAAATATACAGATTACGCCATTGGCCAATTTATTGAGAAGGCCCGTTCCAGACCGTGGTTTAAGAATACCGTAGTTGTGATCATGGCCGATCACTGTGCCAGCAGTGCAGGCAAATGGGAATTGGATGTGGCCAACTATCGGATTCCGGCCATTATCGTGAATCTGGGCGATGCGAAGAAAGGTGAAATTACCCATCAGTGTTCCCAGATTGATGTGATGCCCACCCTGTTCTCGTTGTTGGGATGGGAATACAACTCCAACTTTTTCGGAAGGGACGTGCTATCCATGCAACCCAATGAGCAAAGGGCCTTTGTGGGCAACTACAGAAAATTGGGGCTCTTAAAATCGAATGGGCTCATGGTGTTGGCAGATGGCAAGGTGGCCAATCAATACAACTGGGACCAAGAGGACAACAGCTTGGACAAAAAACCGACGGACAGCTCCTTTTTGGATGAGACCATTTCCTATTATCAAATTGCCGATTACCTGTTCAACCATGGTGGTTTGGATAAAAATGTGGCCCAATGAAGCATATCCATTTTATTGTAAACCCTATTGCCGGCAAAGCGGATGGGGCTGTTTCAGAGGCCATGCTCTTGGATTTTTTTGCTTCGGATGCATCTACAATTGCCTTCAAGGAATCCAAGTATCCGGGGCATGCGACCCAACTGGCCAAAGAGGCCATGGAGTCTGGGGCGGATGTGGTGGTGGCCTGCGGTGGGGACGGTACCATCAATGAAGTGGCTTCCTGTCTGGTGCATTCCAAGGTAAAACTGGGAATCGTGCCCATTGGTTCGGGGAATGGCCTGGCCGAAAGCCTGAAAATTCCACGGAATGTGCAAAAGGCCTTGGATGTGATACAACACCAATCATCCCAAAAAATAGATGTGGCCCTAGTAAACGGAAAACCTTTTTTCAGCAACATGGGCATTGGTTTTGATGCCAAGGTGATCTCCCACTACAATGCATCCGGACATCGGCGGATGTGGTCCTATTTTAAGGCCTTTCTAAAATCACTTCGCAGTTTCAGTAAGGAGAGCACCATGCGTGTGCAGATGAACGGTAAGAGTATCAAGACCCAGCCATTCATGTTCTTTGTGTCCAACTCCAAGATCATGGGGTACGATATTTCCCTGACCCGGATGGCCTCGCTGCAAGATGGCCTGTTGGATGTGGTGATCATTGACAATGTTTGCAAAACACAGATTCTGTTCATGGGGCTTTTGGTGGTCTTGCGATTGAACCGGTTTTTGAAAAAAATGCAGTATTACAAGACCAAGGAATTAAAGATTGCATTTGAGGACAGGAAACCGGGGCATTTGATGCAGACCGATGGGGAATTGCACAAACTGGTGGAGCGGGAAGTCCATGTGAAGATAGCGCAAGGAGCCTTGAACGTCCTGTGCCCGGCTTAACACATTTTTAATTGACTCAGAGCACTGCTTTTTCCGAAGGATTCAATAATTTTGCGGCGTCCAAATAAAGTTGGGCAACCCAATTTAGACGCTTTGTAGTATGATTGCC
>JAGQZL010000217.1 GCA_020434915.1 Allomuricauda sp.
GTTTCCACCTTGTTTTCCTTATCAGTGAACTTTGTTTATGAAAAAGTCTTTGAACAGCGACACCGAGATCGTTTTGCATTATGGTTGGGATTGGAAAAGGATGAAAAGAAATTGGAAGAAATAAGGAAAACCATCGGATACAACACCTATCAATCTGAAAAGGCCATAGAATCTGGCGGTTTTTTTGGAAAAGGGTTCTTGGAAGGTACCCGTACCAAGGGAGATTTTGTACCCGAACAACACACTGATTATATTTTTAGCTCCGTCGGGGAAGAGTGGGGATTCTTGGGAACAGCCATGGTCATCTTGCTGTTCACCTTTTTCTTTCTGCGACTGATACATATAGCGGAACGCCAGAAAAGCGATTTTAGCCGCATGTATGGCTATGGGGTCATTTCCATATTGGTGTTCCACTATTTCATCAATATTGGAATGGTGATCGGACTTTTGCCAACCATTGGGGTACCCTTGCCTTTCTTTAGTTATGGAGGTTCGGGGCTTATCTTTTTTACCATGTTGTTGTTCATTTTTCTAAAGCTGGACTCCAACCGGTTGAAGGACGGGATTTAAAACTTCCAACCTTCCATTACTACCCCTTTTTCCAATTTGTTTTGCCAATCTTCCGATTGATGTACAAAAAAATCGATGCCTGTCATTGCCTCAATCTCATCTACCGAAACCAAAAAGTTTTGCAGTGGTTCTTGGCTTTCTTCGGCCGGCATCAAAAACGCAAGCACTTTGGGTTCCCTTCCATTGTTCTGCAATACAATTTTATAGAAGTTACGGGGCACATCCACATCTTCCTCCCCGATTTCCCAAAGCCCATCTTCCAGGACACCCCCGGTGATCACCACAAGATCACCATATTTCTTACACCAACGCCGGACTTGCTGTTCCAAGCGGTTCCACACCCCAGCATTGAAATCCTTGTTCTGTGGACTGATATTGCTGGTATAAAAAGTTTCATTGTACGCATATTCCGAAAAACGACGATCCCCCGCCGGACACAGATGTCCTCGATCATACCCTGAACCCCTATAATTTCTCCAGTCTGCAGATTTGGTTCTTAACTTTGGGTCTTCAATAAAATAGGGACGCTTACGATTATCATAGGTGAGATGGCTCTTTTTGAGCTCATAAGCCACCCATTCAGCTTGTTCAAAAGGTTCATTGTACGAAAGGGAAAAGTATTCGTGATGCACTACTTCCCCTGTGGTAGAACTGGGCAAGAAATCCATGCTGACAGGATCTTCCCCTGTACCGTCGGGATTGGAATAGGTAGCTGGGGTATAAAAATTCTCGAACAGCCAAAAACCTAGGGCACATAACGCTACAAGTACCAAGTAGATGGTTCTTTTTTTCATTGAACACTATTTATGTGCCAATGTTAGCAAAAATATCTGCGATACAAAACTATCCCTTTTCTTATCCAATACTTTAAAAGTCGAAGGCCTATCGATAAAAAAACCGACCTTTTAGGTCGGTTTTTTGTATTTGGAAGAAATTGATCAACCTTTCACGCTGGCCAATTTTCTTTCTTGTTGTTTTATATTGTTGAGATGAAGGTCTTTCAACACATTCACTGCCTCTTCCACATAAATATCTCTGGCGAGGTCCTTGTGCCATCTATCCCTCTTCTCCCTCAATACAGAATCTTGGGTGAACAACTCGGTTTCGTATTTCAAAGACCCGAAGGAAAGCTTGGAATCATAATCTCTTAAACTTTTGAACTTTTCAGCACGCTTTTTGGCTTCTTCCGTTCTTTTCACATAGGCATCATAGTTCAAAGAGATTACGTTCTCATCCTGTTGCTCCTTCAACCACTTGGCATTTTCCTCTACCAACTGAATCTGGGCATTGGTTGCCATACGTTTTTTACTGTTGGCCACGGCTGTCTCAAAATCGATATATCCATCCCAAACTTTATACTCAGCGGGAGTAATCTTGTCCCATCCCAATGGGTTTTGCTGATCCCGTTCACCCAAGTCAATATAACTGTACTTGTCCGGAATCACGATATCACTTTTAACCCCTTCCAATTGAGTGGAACCTCCGTTGATTCGATAGAACTTTTGTGTGGTAAGTTTGATGGCTCCCAAATCGCCATGATCGTTGCCCCTTACAATATTTTCTAAAGGAATGACATTCTGTACGGTTCCTTTTCCAAAGGTTTGTTTGCTACCTATGATCACCGCTCTTTTGTAATCCTGCATGGCCGCTGCCAAAATTTCAGAGGCAGAAGCGGACAGTTCGTTCACCAAAATTACCAATGGACCATCCCATTGGATACGTTCGTCCTTGTCTTCATGTACTTCTTTACGCTGACCGGAAGACCTAACCTGAACAATTGGGCCGTCCTTAATGAAAAGACCTGCCATTTCCACAACAGTTTTCAAAGATCCCCCTCCATTGTCCCGAAGATCCAAAATAAGCCCTTCGGCACCTGCTTCTTTTAGGCGCTCTACTTCCTTGGCCACATCGGTAGCGGCATTCCTCTCGGCATAGTCCTCAAAATCCACATAGAATTTAGGGAGGTTGATCAAGCCATATTTATTGGCCCCATCTTCAATGGTAGCTGATTTGGCGTACGATTCTTCCAATTCCACCACATCACGGGTAATGGATACTTTTTGGATGGTGCCGTCTACCTTTCTAACGGTTAGGTCTACAATAGTACCTTTTGGGCCTTTGATCAATTTGATGGCATCGTCCAAACGCATTCCAACAATATCAATAGGCTCTTCACCTTGCTGGCCCACTTTCAAGATTTCATCCCCAACTTCTAAAGTCTGGTCTCTCCAAACGGGACCTCCAGAAATAATTTCAACGATTTTGGCACCTTCGGGCTTTTTCTGAAGTCTGGCTCCAATCCCCTCAAACTTACCGGACATGCCGATATCAAACTTTTCCTTTTCCTCTGGAGCGAAATAAAAAGTGTGGGGATCAAACTCTTCAACAATGGTATTCAAGTATTGTACAAACCAATCCTTGCGCTCCAAGTCGTCCACAAAGTCGAAGAATTCATCCAAGGTATTTTTGGTGATTTCCCGAGCTTCTTCCTCTGTGGCCACTTTGTCCACGGAACTTGGAATGGCACTGAATGCCAAAATTGGTTCGCTCTCTGTATTTGCAGCTTGATCCGCGGCAACAATCTTGTTTTCCACCTTCTTCTCAAAAATGTTGAGGGTGTTGTATTTTAATTGTTTTCTCCAGCGCTCCTTCAATTGCTTTTTATTGGCCGCGAACTCTTGGTTCTCATAGTCAATATCAATGGTTTCATCCATTGAATAATCGAAGGGTTCGGAAAGTACTTCCTTGTAAATATCCTTTGCTTCTTGCATACGTACCATAAGTCGTTGGTATACGGCGTTGAAGAAAGTAATGTCCGTATTTCGGATTTCGTCATCGATCATGAATCTGTATTTCTCAAATTCCCTGATATCACTCTGAAGGAAATATCTTTTGGTAGGATCAACAATGTCGATAAAATCGTCAAATACATTGGAACTGAAGTTATCGTTGAGATCTTTGGGCTCATAGTGTCCCCTATCCAACACGTAAGTAATCAATTCCAACAAAAACTTATCCTTATCATCATTATCAAAAGACTTGTTGGTAAAACTGCAAGAGGCTACTGCCACGAGTATTACCAAAAGTGCCAAGATGAAGTTCTTTTTCATAGATGTCATTTTTTTCTGGGGCGAAACAATTTAATCATACTCTCAAATATGCATTGCATCATCCGTCGTTTTTAATTGTATGAATTCCCTAAGATACAGAAAAAACCGTGCCAGTTCTGATTGCCGCTTTTAATTTTTTGTTAAACGGCCAAGGCTTCATATCCTTATGAAAAACGTATTTTTATGCCTTTAATTATACCACATGGAAAAACCGCTCATTTTAGTCACCAACGATGATGGGATCACTGCCCCCGGGCTTAGGGCGTTGATCCGCACCATGAAGGAGATCGGTGATGTTGTAGTTGTGGCTCCCGATAGCCCCCAAAGTGGTATGGGGCACGCCATTACCGTAGATAGCACCTTGTTTTCCAAAAAGGTGGTGGTAGACCATAAAGAAGGGGCACCCAGTGAGTATAGTTGCAGTGGAACACCCGCAGATTGTGTAAAATTGGCCCTTCGTGTCATTTTGGACAAAAGGCCCGACATCTGCGTAAGTGGCATTAACCATGGCTCCAATTCCTCGATCAATGTCATCTATTCAGGTACCATGAGTGCTGCCATTGAGGCAGGAATTGAAGGTATTCCAGCCATTGGATTCTCTTTATGTGACTATTCTTGGGATGCCGATTTTGAACCATGCCTTGCGTATGTCAAGCAAATAGTAAACGAAGCTTTGGCCAATGGAATCCCCAAGGGGACCGTGCTCAATGTGAACATTCCAAAAACAGAAAATCCCAAAGGGGTCAAAATTTGCAGACAGGCAAGGGGCAATTGGAAAGAGGAATTTGACAAACGCACCAGTCCGTCCGGGAAAGATTATTACTGGCTTACCGGTGAGTTTGAGCTCTTGGACAAAGGAGAAGATACGGACGAATGGGCATTGGCCCAGGATTACATTTCCGTGGTGCCCACGCAATTTGACCTAACAGCACATCATGCCATACCATTAATCAATAATTGGAATTTGAATGCAGAGTAAAAAAGAAATCGTAATCGGATTTATCGTTGGAATCATCGCAAATACTTTTGGTACGTTGCTATATATCATCATATTTTCGGATCTGGGAGTTGTGGACACCTTCAATGCTGCCGTATCCCAAGGGCACATTGGCAGCCTGTTGGCCTTGGGTGCCATATTAAACTTGGTAGCCTTTTTTGGTTTTTTGAGGATCAAACGAGATCAGAGAGCAAGAGGGGTCATGTTGGCCACTTTAGTGACGGCCTTGATTATCTTGTTGTACAAAGTCCTCTCGTAGGATTAATTTTGAACTTGATTCTTAGCAATGAAATATTACATCATAGCCGGTGAAGCATCCGGGGACTTGCACGGTTCCAACTTGATCAAGGCCCTCAAAAAGGAGGATCCTTCGGCAGAAATACGCTGTTGGGGTGGTGATTTGATGGAAAAAGCCGGTGGAACCTTGGCCAAACATTACAAAGACATGGCCTTTATGGGTTTCATTG
>JAGQZL010000218.1 GCA_020434915.1 Allomuricauda sp.
CCTTCTGAAAGATACGCTTTTGCAATAAGTTGCTGTTTTTTTCCTTTGGATGCGTATACATTCACAAATCGAGGTATACTGTCCGTATGGGCAATACAGAGTTCAATGGTGTCCTTCCTTTTTTTAGCGGATAGGACCGCAGGCAATTGAACGGAACGAATGGTTTGATTTAACGGACCAGGATTTTCCGAAGGAAAACGATACAGCTTCTTTTGCAGTTTTTCATTCACCTTCTCGTGTTTTCCCATCAACGATTTAGCACTGAAAAAGATGTTTCCGTTGACATTCTTTAAATCTCTGGAGAACTTTAATTGTTTGGGAATCTCGTTATCCTTTTCCCAGGCCTTGTCACTGTTGTTCTTTATTTTGTAGGTCCCATTTCCAATATACAAATTGGTGTTCGGAGTGGCATTTGCCCACCATGTCGCAATTTTCCGATGGGAGGCCGCGGGGTAATCCATACTCCAATATGCTTGTGGTGCCAGATAGTCCAGCCAACCTTCATACACCCAAAGCAATGGGTCGGCATACAAATCTTCATATGTGGTTTGGCCAGCCTTGGTATCGGAACCCCGGGGATCGGTGCTCTTGTTTTTCCATACTCCAAATGGACTAATACCAAACTGCACCCACGGTTTATTGTTTTTGATGGTTCGGTGGACATTTTTTACCAAGGAATCCACATTGCTGCGCCGCCAATCTTCCAAGGATTGGTTGGGCAAACCATAGGTTTGAAAGGTTGTGGAGTCATTGAATATCTCTCCTTTCTCTTTGTAGGGGTAGAAATAATCATCAAAATGGATGGCATCCACCTCGTATTTGGTGACCAATTCCTCAATAACCTTATTGAATTTGTTTCTGACCTCCGGCAATCCAGGATTGTAGTAATATTTCTTGCCGTACTTGAGAATCCAATCCGGATGTTGATAGAAATCGTGGGTTTTGGAGAGAGCCAAGGTATCCAGGTTTACCGTTGCCCGATAAGGATTTAGCCAAGCATGGAATTCCATGCCCCTTTGGTGGGTCTCTTCAATCATCCATTGCAAGGGTTCGTCAAAATCTTCTGGTGCCTCCCCTTCGCTTCCTGACAAATATTTGGACCATGGTGCCAAGTCGGTTTTATAAAAGGCATCACCAGCGGTACGGACCTGTACGATGGCCGCATTGAAATTCAGGTTTTGATAAAAGTCCAAAATGGCAATAAAATCCTTTTTCTTCTTTTCAACAGTATCGTCAGGATGTTTGGGCCAGTCAATATTGGCCACGGTGGCAACCCAAACGCCCCTAAATTCTTCTTTGGGAGCTTTGGAAACTGCACAAGATAAAAGAAGGGCAAAGGGAAGTAAAAACAGGATTCTCTTCATAAGGACAAATAAAAAGGCCTACGTAAACTTTAAATGTAGGCCTTTTGAACAACAATTATTTACAATTTGGTCTACCTGTCTAAAAATGATATCTCACAAATCCTTCCATGGCTTCGTATTCGGCCATACCAAGGTCATTGTATCTTTTTGCGGTTTCCGTATTTCTCTGTTCGGCACGTTGCCAGAACTCCCTTTCGTCATTTCCGGGGAACATGGCGCTATCCTTCTGTGACTGGTGCTTGAAAATGGCGTTGATTTTTCTTTTCATGTCCTTTGGTCCAATGGGTACTGCCATTTCCATGTCGGCAATGTCCCATTCTTGCCAAGCGCCCCTGTAGAGCCACACATAACAATTGCGGATCCAGTCCACGCGATTGTCCACTAATTTTTGAATGGCTTTGAAGACAGATTCGAGACAAACCCTGTGGGTGCCGTGTGGATCGGATAGATCTCCCGCGGCAAAGATCTGATGTGGTTTCAAGGTGTTGAGCAGATCATAAGTGATTTGAACGTCTTCGTCTGAAAGCGGTTTTTTTCTAACGGCCCCTGTTTCGTAAAAGGGGAGGTTCAAAAAGTGGGCATTTTCTTCGGAAACCCCACAGTAACGGCACGCTGCCAATGCCTCTCCTTTTCTGATAAGCCCTTTGAACTGTTGTACTTCGGGGCTGTCCACTTCGCCTGGTTTTTTATTGGCCAAAAATTCGCGGACTTCCTTGAATCTCTTTTTCAGATCTTTGTTTTCTTGTTGGATATCGGTTGCGAAATCCAAAAAGCGAATGACCTCATCATCAAAAACCGCTATGTTCCCGGATGTCTGGTATGCCACATGTACGTTGTGGCCTTGATCTACCAATCGTAGCAGGGTTCCCCCCATTGAAATTACATCGTCATCAGGGTGTGGGCTAAAAATCAAGGAGGTTTTTGGGAAAGGTTCGGCCCTTTCTGGTCTTTGACTGTCATCGGCGTTGGGTTTGCCACCTGGCCAACCTGTTATGGTATGTTGTAACTGGTTGAATACCTTTAGGTTGATTTGCTCCGCGGAACCAACTTCTGCAATCAAGTTCCCCATTCCGTATTCGTTGTAATCCTCATTGGTTAGCTTCAAAATGGCTTTGCCTAATTTCTCTGAAAGCCAGATGGTGGCACTCTTGATGAGTTTATCGTTCCATTCACATTCGGTTACCAACCATGGAGTCTTAACCCTGGTGAGGTTGGAAGAGGCAGCGCTGTCCAGGACAAAATCACAATTTTCATGGTGTTGGAGGAAAGTAGCCGGTACAGACTCTTTTATCTTGCCTTCCACTGCTTGGTGAATGATGTTTGATTTTCCTTCGCCCCATGCCATCAGAATGATTTTTCTGGCATTCATAATGGTGCCAACCCCCATGGTGATGGCTCTCTTGGGTACGTTTTCCTCCCCGAAGAAGTCGCTGGCTGCATCAAGTCGGGTAACCCGGTCCAAGCGTACCAACCTAGTTTTACTGTTCAAAGATGACCCTGGTTCGTTAAAACCGATGTGTCCGGTCCTACCAATCCCTAAGATTTGGATGTCAATCCCACCAACATTTTGGATTTTTTCCTCATAGTCATGGCAATACTGTCTGATATCCTCTTTTGGGAGGTTCCCATCGGGAATGTGGATGTTGAAGGGCTCAATGTCAATATGGTCAAAAAGGTGTTCGTTCATGAACCGCACATAGCTGTGTATGGAATCTGGTTCCATGGGGAAATATTCATCCAAATTAAAGGTGACCACATTTTTAAAGCTGAGCCTGCCCTCTTTATGGAATTGGACCAAAAAATCATACACTTTGGTGGGCGTTGACCCAGTGGCCAGTCCAAGAACGGCTTTTTTTCCTTCTTTTTCTTTTTGTTTGATGAGGCTGGCAATTTCGTTGGCAACATACCATGACGCACTTTCGGAGTCTTCGTAAATGTGGGTATTGATCTTTTCAAACTTTACCGTTTCCGAATCTAGGGTCTCTGGTTTTACAGGATTCTCGGCCAATTCTTGCATGATTTGTCAGGATTAAGGATTAAAACAAGACAAATATAATTCATATTTGCTGTTTTTTGCAATGTATTTGCCGTTTTATGCTTTTTTAATTTAAATTTAACATTTACCTCGAAATAAACGGCATAATCTGGAATTGTTTTCTACTTTTGAGGCGGAATAAATTGACTTCGATGCTTAAGGAGGAAAGACAGCATGCAATTCTTAATGAAGTGGAACTCCATAACAGGGTTTTATTGACGGATCTGGCCGAAAAGCTGGATGTGTCCATTGATACTGTTCGGAGGGATGTAAAGGAATTGGATGCGGATCATCTTTTGGTGAAAGTGCATGGCGGTGCTGTTTCGTTGGGTTTTGCCAATCATAGTCCAACAAGGGGCAACGTATATGCTTTGGACAAGAAAATGACCATTGCAAAAAAAGCCATTAAATTGCTGCGGGACAACAGTGTGGTCTTGATAGATGGGGGCACTACGTGTTTGGAATTGGCCAGACTTTTGCCCACAAACCTCAAACTTACCTGTTTTACACTCAGCTTGCCCGTGGCCATGGAATTGGTGGGCAAACCAAATGTAGATACCATATTTATAGGAGGGGCCCTTTCCAAGGATTCCCAAATGGCCGTAGGTTCCAACACCATTCTCACCTTATCCCAAATTAAAGTGGACTATAGCTTCATTGGAACCGGTTATGTGGATGCGGAATTTGGGCTTACAGAGTTTGATTGGGATGTGGTGCAGACTAAAAAAGCCATTATTAGTGCCTCTAAGAAAACTGTACTTTTGTGCATATCCGAAAAATTGAATTCGCAACATCGGTTCAAGACCTGTGACCTTAATTTCATAAATACCATGGTAACCGAGTTGGAACCCTGGGACGAGAAGCTCGAAGGATTCAAAAAAATGAACATACAATTATTGTAGCAGTGGTGGAAAAGCATGTGAAAATAACGGAGAAGTCCTCTTTGTACGATCGTTTGGAAGAAATGGACACGTTGGATATTGTGGCCAACATCAACAATGAGGATAAAAAAGTGGCGGAAGCCGTTGCGATGGTTTTGCCACAGGTGGCCAAAGTAGTGGATGAGACCGCCAAGAGATTCGAACAGGGAGGACGGTTGTTTTATATTGGCGCAGGCACAAGTGGACGATTAGGTATATTGGATGCTTCTGAAATCCCGCCTACTTTTGGTATGCCCCACAATCGGGTCATTGGGTTGATTGCAGGTGGTGACAGTGCCATTCGAAAAGCTGTGGAATTTGCCGAGGATGATACTACTCAGGCTTGGAAAGACCTTCAAAAATACAACATCAACAGTAATGATGTGCTGGTGGGCATCGCCGCTTCTGGTACAACACCCTATGTGTTGGGAGGTATTGCAGATGCCAAGGCTCATGGCATTCTAACGGTTGGGGTGACCAATAACCCGGGTTCGCCCTTGGATCTTCAATCGGATATTCCCATTGCAGTGAACGTGGGTCCGGAGTTTTTGACCGGTAGCACCCGTATGAAAAGTGGAACCAGTCAGAAAATGGTGCTCAACATGATTTCTACGGGGGTCATGATCCGCATTGGACGTGTTAAGGGCAACAAAATGGTGAACATGCAATTGAGCAACACCAAATTGGTGGATCGGGGCACGCGATACATTATGGAAGAACTGGGATTGAGCTATGAGGAGGCTCGAAAGGCCCTCAAAAAATATGGCTCCGTAAAATTGGCCGTGGATGCATTGAAATAGTGTCAATTCGGAACCAATCT
>JAGQZL010000219.1 GCA_020434915.1 Allomuricauda sp.
CACCATGCAGTACCACCCACATGGTGATGCCAGTATTGCAGATGCCATGGTGCAGATAGGGCAAAAGGACCTTTTGATAGACACTCAGGGGAACTGGGGAAATATTCTAACAGGGGATGGGGCCGCTGCTCCCCGATATATTGAAGCCAGACTTTCCAAGTTTGCCTTGGAGGTGGTCTATAGCCCAAAGATTACCGAATGGCAATTATCCTATGATGGGCGGAAAAAGGAACCCATCAACCTTCCTGTTAAGTTTCCGTTGTTGTTGGCCCAAGGGGCCGAGGGTATTGCTGTTGGACTCTCCACCAAAATACTTTCTCACAACTTTGTGGAGTTGATAGATGCTTCCATCAAGCATTTGAAAGGGCAACGATTTACACTCTACCCTGATTTTCCAACGGCAGGAATCATTGATGTCACCAACTACAACGAAGGAATGCGCGGCGGCAAGGTTCGAGTGCGGGCAAAAATATCTACGCTGGACAAGAATACCCTGGTCATCAATGAGATTCCGTATGGCACTAATACCTCTTCGTTGATTGATTCCATCCTGAAAGCGAATGACAAGGGGAAAATCAAGATCAAAAAAATAGAGGACAATACCGCGGCCGAAGTGGAAATCTTGGTGCATTTGCCCAGCGGCATTTCACCGGACAAAACCATTGATGCCCTGTATGCCTTCACAGCTTGTGAATCGTCCATTTCACCGCTGGGCTGTATCATTGAGGACAACAAGCCTAATTTTATCGGGGTTAAAGAAATGCTTGAACGTTCAACAGATAATACTGTTGAATTACTGAAATCTGAACTTCAAATCCAGTTGGGCGAATTGGAGGAACAATGGCATTTTGCCTCTTTGGAACGCATCTTCATTGAAAACAGGATTTACCGTGACATTGAAGAAGAAGAAACCTGGGAAGGGGTCATTTCTGCTATTGACAAAGGTTTGAAACCCCATACCACTCACCTGAAAAGGGCGGTGACCGAGGAGGATATTGTCCGGTTGACGGAAATCCGCATCAAACGTATTTCCAAGTTCGATTTGGAAAAGGCACAGCAACTGATTGAGGGACTGGAAGAAAAAATAGCCCAGACCAAGCATCACTTGGAACATTTGGTGGAATATGCCATCGATTATTTCAAAGAGTTGAAAAAGAAATATGCTGCTGGCAGAGAACGTAAATCCGAGATAAAAATATTTGATGATATCGAAGCCACTAAAGTGGTCATCCGGAATACCAAATTATATGTAAATCGGGAAGAAGGCTTTATAGGAACCTCCCTTAAACGAGATGAATATGTAACCGATTGTAGCGACATTGATGACATCATAGTTTTCACCCAAAAAGGGGAGATGATGGTGACCAAGGTAGACTCCAAGGTGTTTATCGGCAAGAACATCATCCATGTAGCGGTATTCAAGAAAAAGGACAAGCGTACCATCTATAACATGATCTACAAAGAAGGTAAGGGAGGTGCCAGCTATGTTAAAAGATTCAATGTCACTAGTATTACCCGAGATAAAATGTATCCTTTGACCGGTGACAAAGCTTCTGCGGAGGTACTGTATTTTTCAGCTAACCCCAATGGCGAAGCTGAAGTGGTTACCGTGATGTTGCGTCAATCAGGAAGTATTAAAAAACTGAAGTGGGACTTGGATTTTGCCGATGTCCTTATCAAAGGCAGGGCATCCAAAGGCAATTTGGTCACCAAGTATGCCGTAAAGCGTATCGAGCTTAAGGAAAAAGGGGTGTCCACACTAAAACCCAGAAAAATTTGGTTTGATGATGTGGTCAGCCGTTTGAACGTGGATGGAAGAGGGGAGTTGCTTGGTGAATTTAAAGGTGATGACCTGTTATTGGTCATTGATCAGAAGGGAATCGTGAAGACCATTCCACCAGATTTGCTTACCCGTTTCAACGACGATATGATCGTACTGGAAAAATGGAATCCGAACAAACCTATTTCCATAGTCCATTTTGATGGGGAAAAAGAACGGTATTATCTCAAGCGGTTTTTAATTGAAAATCCAAATAAGGAAGAGGTGGTCATTTCAGAAAGTCCAAAATCCCATCTGGAATTGGCTTCCACGGACTGGCGACCAATGCTGGAGATTGAATTTGTGAAACCCCGCGGTAAGGATGCCAAGCCCAACCAAGAGGTAAATGTGGAAGATTTCATTGCTATAAAAGGCATTAAGGCGCTTGGGAACCAGTTGACGGCAGATAAGATAAAAAACATAAACGTGCTGGACCCACTTCCTTTTGAAGAGCCAGAGGAGCAAAAACCTGAAGACATCGAAGTGGTGGATGAGGAGAATATAGATGATGACAATACCGATATTGACACAAAGAATGGAAGTTCCGACCAGACTTCTTTGTTTTAATGGTTTTTCTACCTATATTTTCACCTTAGAGTTACACACCTAAAGCAGACCGCTTAACACACTTATATGGATTTTACCAACCCGCTGGTATATGGCGTACCGGTTTTTATTGCCTTTATTTTATTGGAGTTGACATACAGCAAAACCCATGGGGACGACCATCTCTACAATTGGAAGGATTTGGCCGCAAGTGGTTTCATGGGAGTAGGCTCCGCCATATTGGGACCTTTGTTCAAGGTAGCCTTTGCCATTGTCCTCTTTGAAGGAACCTATGAACTGTTCAATCCCGAGGTAGATGGGATACGGCAAAATATTTTGGGCTACGAATCTTTCAGCTACGCATGGTACGTTTGGATACTTTGTCAACTGGCGGACGATTTTACATACTATTGGTTCCATAGGGCCAACCATGAAATACGAATCCTATGGGCAGCGCATATTGTACACCATTCCTCGGATAATTTCAATTTAGGGACCGCAGTCAGGAATGGCTGGTTCACTATTTTATACAAACCCTTCTTTTATGTGTGGATGCCAGCTATTGGCTTTCCGCCAGAAATGGTAGTGGTCTGTTTGGGAATAGAGGCCTTATGGCAATTTCAATTACACTCGGTTTACATTCCAAAATTGGGATTTTTGGAAAAATTCATGAACACCCACACCATGCACCAAGTGCACCACGCCCAAAATGTGGAGTATCTGGACAAGAACCATGGTGGATTCCTCAATATATTTGACAAGGTATTCGGGACTTGGAAGGAATTTGATGAGAATATTGATGTAAAATATGGTGTTATCCATTCCCCTGAATCCTATAATCCAGTGGTTATTCTGACCCATGAATTCAAGGATATCTGGAACGATGTAAAAAAAGTCAATAAACTATCCCACAAGTTAATGTATATCTTTGGCCCTCCCGGATGGAGCCATGATGGCAGCACCTTAACCGTAAAGCAGCAGCAGCGACTCAGCGAGAAACACAAGGCATCCAACCCTGAATTGGCCTATCAACGCCCCAACTAAACTTTTTGCTCTTCCACAACTTCTTGATTGTCTTCTGGTTGTGGATTTTTTCTAATGCGAAGGTTTAAGAACTCTACCATAAGCGAGAATGCTATGGCAAAATAGAGATACCCTTTAGGTATGGCACCCACCTCATTTTCAAAAACTATCAAATGGGAAAGATGTGCAGATTCGGCAATCAGCATGAAGCCAATCAAGATTAAGAAGGACAGTCCCAGTACTTGTATGGAAGGATGCCTGTTCACAAATTCTCCAACAGGATTGGCGAACAGCATCATGATGACCACGGAAATTACCACGGCAGTAATCATCAGAATCAACGCATCGGTTGGGTTGGGAGAGATTCCATTGGTCATCCCAATGGCCGTTAGAATGGAATCGAACGAGAAAACAATATTGATTACCGTTATTTGAACAATGGCATTCATCAGCGATGAAGATCTTGATTTTTGCACTTCGCGCTCGTCATGTCCTCTATCTTCAATTTTTTCGTGGATTTCCTTGGTACTTTTATATAGCAGGAACAAACCCCCAGCAAACAAAATCACTGCCTGCCAACTGATTCCACCTGAAATCCATGATTCGTTCAGGACCAGGAACGGTTTCTTCATTTTGGTCAACCAAGTAATCCCGAACAACAGTACAATACGCATTACCATGGCCAAAACCAATCCAATATTGGTAGCTTTTCGCCTGTTTTTCTTTTCCAGCTTTCCTGCGGCGATGGAGATAAAAATAATGTTGTCTATCCCAAGGACAATTTCCAAAAAAGTTAGGGTCAATAAGGCCATCCAGGCATCTGGACTGGTAAAGATTTCAAACATGGTCAGTCTATTTTATAAGCGGTTCCTTTAAATTTTCGTTTGTCGCCAATGGCATTGTACTCAAAAGTATAGGAAGAATCCGTTGTTGTCAATATTTTTATGTGGATTGATTTTTCTTCCGCCTTGTTTTTGGGGTGCAGGTTTTTTAGAACATATTCACAATCATTGATCCACCTTATGGAAGAAGAATCCTTTTTCCCTTCAAACTCATCCACTTCAATGGCTTCGGTGCGATAGAAAATAGTCTTTTTCTCCTCTCCGTTGATGGTAGTGGTAAAAGAAAACTTTCCCGTTTTAAAGTCATTGCAGTTACGCTGCGGAGGCTGTTTGCATGCAAAAATCCATACAAAAACCAACGCCATCAGAAGTTTTTTCATCATAACAGCAAAGTAACGGAAAGAACATGAAAGGGTCAATCATTTTTTGGGTTGAATGACTGAAAAGTTCCGTCTGGATAAAACACGACAATCTTTATGGGGTTTTGCCCTGTTTCATTTCGCTCAACAAGAGGTAATGGCGCCTGTTTTGACTCCTTTGAGATAAGCGTCTCCTTATCCTTATCCAATACAACAGGAACATCATCTGTTGAATGGTAGAAATCTCCCTCGCCCTTTAGGAGCCAATACAGATTGACCTCGGGGTAGGAGGCAATCAATTTCATTACAAAATCCAAGCTGGGTTTGTTCCGTCCATTTAGTAAATGAGAGATGCTGGAGCGTTGCACTCCAATAGCATCCGCAAAGGCGGATACAGTCAATCCATAGTAATCAATAACCTTTTGGATGCGAGATATAATTTCTTCGTTCACAATTGTAAATAATTCTTTTACAAAGATAGGAATCTCAGATTATTTGACATTAAACAGC
>JAGQZL010000021.1 GCA_020434915.1 Allomuricauda sp.
TAATTGGACTCATTTTCTGAATTCAAAAGGCGCTGTAAGGCCTTTACATGTGCTTTGGCCAAGTCCACAACATGGATGTAATCCCGAATACAGGTCCCATCTTCCGTTGGATAATCATCCCCAAAGACTGATAGTTGCTCCCTGATTCCAATACCGGTCTGTGTAATAAAAGGAACCAGATTTTGGGGCACTCCCATAGGCAACTCCCCAATCTTGGCGGAAGGGTGGGCCCCAATAGGATTAAAATAGCGTAAAGCAATGGCTTTTAGACCATCGTTTACCTTGCAAGTATCACGAATGATTTCTTCCCCGATCTGCTTGGTGTTCCCATAAGGGGATTCTGCAGGTTTTACCGGGGCATCCTCGGTAATGGGCATTTTATCCGCTTCGCCGTAAACGGTACAGGAAGAACTGAAGATAAAACTTCCTTTCCCTTTTTTCTCCAATTCTTGAAGTAGGTATACCAGTACGACAAGGTTGTTCTCGTAGTACAGCAACGGCTTTTCCACACTTTCACCTACAGCTTTGGAAGCTGCAAAATGGATGACCCCGTCAACATCATCATGCTTTTTGAAGAACTCTTGGACCATTGATTTTTCCCTAAGATCAAATTCCTCAAAAATGGGTCGTTTTCCCGATATGGATTCAATGCCATCCAATACGTTGGCGGATGAGTTGGAAAGATTGTCAATGATCACCACATCAAATCCTTCATTCTGAAGTTCAACAACAGTGTGCGAGCCAATATAGCCCAGTCCTCCTGTTACGAGTATTTTCATAATTAATGGTTTACAAAGTCGATCACCAAATTGGTGATGTATTGGATTTGTTCATCATCCAATTCCGTGTGCATGGGCAAGGAAATCACTTCCTTCACCAATTGGTTGGTCACCGGAAAATCCTCTTCCTTGTAACGACTGTCCACATAAGCCTTCTGTTTGTGCAAAGGAACTGGATAATACACACCACAAGGAACGTTGTTTTCATTCAAATGTTTTACAAGGGCATCCCTTTTTCCATTCAATATCCGCAAGGTATACTGATGGAACACATGGCAATCGCAGGTGTTTTGGGCACTTCCACAGGCACAGGCAATTTTTGGGACCACAATATGGTCCTGACCCTGAAATGCCTTGGAGTACTTGGTAGCTGCTTGCCAACGCTTTTGATTGTATTCGTCCAATTTGGACAGTTTAGCTCGGAGTACCGCTGCTTGAATGGAATCGAGTCTGGAATTCACCCCTACTACATCATGATAGTAACGTTCATACATTCCGTGGTTCACAATACCTCGAATGGTATGGGCCAAATCATCATCATTGGTAAAAATGGCTCCACCATCCCCATAGCAACCAAGATTTTTGGATGGGAAAAACGACGTGGATGCCACATGACCTATGGTCCCGGACTTCATTTTTTTACCGGAAGCCCAAGAATAGGTAGCCCCAATAGCTTGTGCGTTGTCCTCGATGACAAAAAGATTGTGCTTATCGGCCAATTCCATAATGGCATCCATATTGGCACATTGCCCAAACAAATGCACCGGAACAATTGCTTTAGTTTTTGGGGTGATGGCCCTTTCAATGGCCTCGATATCAATATTGAAGGTGTCGGGTTCCACATCCACCAGAACAGGTGTCAGGTTCAACAGGGCAATAACCTCCACCGTGGCGGCAAACGTAAAATCCGCGGTGATAACCTCATCCCCGGGTTGCAACCCCAGGCCCATCATACAAATTTGAAGGGCATCGGTACCATTGGCACAGGGAATTACATGCTTTACTCCCAAATAATCTTCCAGCTCCTTTTGAAAGGCGTGTACATGTGGTCCATTGATAAAAGCTGAAGATTCCAAAACCTCCGCTATGGAATCGTTTACCTGATTTTTAATGTCTTCGTATTGACCATTTAGGTCAACCATCTGAATTTTTCTCATCCGAATAAATTATGCTCCAAAATTAAGAAATTAAGATGCCATAATGCCCTCTTGCCGAAAGAATGTATTTTAGCGGAAAATGATGCCCTTGCAATTTGTCTACAACATTTTGGTTATACTGGTTTGGAACAGCTTGAAAGTTGTTGCCTTGTTCCAACCCAAAATAAAATTGTTCGTAGCCGGGCGAAAAAACACCTTTCGGGAACTGGAGTCAAAACTTTCATCCAAGAAAAATACAATTTGGATGCATGTGGCCTCCTTGGGTGAATTTGAACAAGGACTCCCCATTCTGGAAAGATTACGCCAAAACTATCCAGACTATCAGATTGTGCTGACCTTCTTCTCCCCTTCGGGATACGAAGTAAAGAAGAACACGACCGTAGCCGATGTGGTTGTTTACCTACCCATGGATACTGCTTCCAATGCCAAAAGGTTCATGGATTTGGTTGAACCGGAAATAGCCATTTTTGTGAAATATGAAATTTGGCCCAATTACCTTTCCCAATTGAAAAAAAGGGCCATCCCTACTTTTTTGGTATCCGCCATCTTCTCCAAAAGACAGATCTATTTTAAACCCCATGGTGGTTTTATGCGTAAAAGCCTTGCCACCTTTTCCCATTTTTTTGTGCAGGACGAAACTTCAAAAAAGCTTTTGGAATCCATAGGCCTTACCAATACAACGGTTAGTGGCGACACCCGATTGGACCGGGTTTCAGAAATTTTGAAACGGGACAACCATCTGGATTTCATGGAAAACTTTAAAAACGACCAACTTTGTCTGGTAGCCGGAAGCACCTGGCCAGAAGACGAGAAAATCTTGGTTGATTATATCAACAATACCTCCACCCCTATAAAATATGTGATCGCCCCCCACGAAATCAAGGAAGCCCATGTGGAGAAAATCATCTCAGCACTACAAAAAAGAACCATCTGCTATTCAAAAATGGCAAATGGGGACCTTCATGATTTTGATGTGCTGGTGGTGGACACCATTGGCCTTTTGACCAAAATTTATAGTTATGCCGATATGGCCTACGTGGGTGGGGGATTTGCCACAGGGCTGCATAACACCATGGAACCCGCTGTTTTTGGGATTCCCATTGTCATTGGACCAAAATTCAAAGGCTTTAAGGAGGCCGAAGACCTTGTGGAGCAGGGCGGAATTCTTCCCATTTCCGATTATGACGGCTTCCGCACCCTGGTGGACAACCTAATAGCAGACCCTGTTCGGTTGAAAACCATTGGAGCCATCAACTCCCACTACATAAACGCCAATGTTGGGGCAGCAAAGCTGATTACGGAGCACCTCTCCACGTATTTATAAAATTTGGTTAGCTTTAGCAAAAATCAACCAACATGGAAAAACGTATTTTCAGGATTTCGTTGACTGCAGCCCTGGCCGGCTTTTTGTTCGGATTTGACACTGTGGTGATCTCTGGGGCCAACCAACCCATCAAGGAACTTTGGGGCACCAATTGGTTTTTGGGTGATTCCATTTTTACATTCCACGGCATTTTTATCATGTCAATGGCACTCTGGGGTACCGTTTTGGGCTCCCTTTTTGGCGGCATTCCCACAGATCGGTTGGGCAGAAAGAAAACCCTGTTCTGGATCGGGGTGCTCTACTTTGTATCAGCCGTAGGTTCGGCCATGGCGCCGGAAGCCTATAGTTTTTCCTTCTTTAGATTCATTGGCGGTGTAGGCGTAGGTGCATCTTCCGTTGCAGCCCCTGTCTATATTTCCGAAATATCCACTGCCGCCACACGTGGTAGGTTGACGGCCATGTACCAGTTCAACATTGTCTTTGGGATATTGATTGCCTTTATCTCCAACTACCTCATCGGGGTCATTTTTGAAGAAAACATTGCCTGGCGTTGGATGTTGGGCATAGAAGGTCTTCCTGCTTTGATCTATACAGTTATGGTGACCAAAATCCCAAACAGTCCCCGGTGGTTGCTGCTCAAGAACCATGAAGACAGTGTGATCATCAAGTCCATAACCCATTTGGGGATTGAAACGGAACGCGCATCCATCCATCTTTCAGAGATTAAAACGGCCTTGGTGGAAACCGCCGAAAAACACAAGGAAAACCTGTTTTCCGGGAAATACAACAAATCGTTGGTCCTGGCCTTTCTGCTTGCCTTTTTCAATCAACTCTCCGGAATTAATTTTGTGCTGTATTATGCTCCTGAAATCTTGGAACGGGCCGGACTGGCCTCTGGTGAATCCTTGTTCAGCTCCATTTCCATTGGGGTCATTAACCTGATTTTCACGTTTGTGGGCATCTCCCTTATTGACAAGTTGGGCAGAAAACAGTTAATGTATATTGGTTCCATTGGCTATATCATCAGTCTGGCCATGGTGGGTTGGTGTTTCTACACTTCGGCAAGTTCCGTTCTTTTATTGATTTTCATTCTCGTCTTTATCGCATCGCATGCCATAGGACAGGGAGCTGTGATTTGGGTGTTTATTTCGGAAATATTTCCCAATAAGGTCCGATCATATGGGCAAGCTTGGGGTACGGGTACGCATTGGATCTTTGCCGCGCTCATTACTTTGTTGACACCCACTTTTTTGGATTCGGAGATCGGGATTTTCAAGGATAATCCATGGCCCATTTTCATCTTCTTTTCGGTTATGATGGTGCTTCAACTGTTGTGGGTCATATTTATGATGCCTGAAACGAAGGGAATCAGTCTGGAGGAACTTGGCAAACTGTTGAGCAGCAAAAAAGGGGATTCCAAATAATTGGTTTACAGAACATGCGGAAAATGCACCCGTTAATCGAATATTACGGTTGACAGTGGAGAATATGCGCAAATATTTCCTTACATTGATGGAAATTACACTATTATGGCAAATGATGTTTCTTTTGGGGACAAGCTTATGGTCTCCTTTTTAAGGCTCATGGTTTTTGTACTTATCCTGATTTTGATAGCTATTCCCGTTTGTATCCTTTTGGACTTTTTGGGAGTGATGGATGCCCTGGGTTTTTCTTAAAAAATAACGTCTTGCTCACCCATAGACTTGGTAATGATCTTAATATAGGAGTCTATGGCTTTTCCAACATTGGCAGGTTCGGCAACATCGACTTCGCCGCGCCAAATCAAATTTATTTCCTTGCCCACACAGATACAATATAGGGAGGTTTCTGCATGGTATATGTTGAAGCTATCGTAATATTCCGGATCGTAGTAAATGTCTTGGTGCTCCAAATAATCATTGCTGAAGCGTACAAACATTTTATCAATGTTATTGAGGTGTTCCTTGAATGTTCTTCTGTTATCGGTACCTACAACCTTTGTGAATAAAATGGCATCAAAGCCTTTATCCAACAATTGTTGTTCCACCTCTTCCAATTCCTTTTCGGAACGTTTGGAAGAGGTGAACTCAACATCAAAAAGATCAATGCTGCGAACGGCATCCACACCTTGTTCCTTCAATGCATCCACAAATCGGGTCTCAAACTCCATTCGGGCATTATCATCCTGTACCATTCCCACGACAAGTACTTGGTATGCATCAAAAAGCACTATGTCAGGATTTTTCCATGTGCCAACGAGCCTTGTGGAGGAACATCCCATTAGGAGTAATAGACTTATGGCGATCAATTTGGATTTCATTGGAATAGGTTTAAGGATTCATGCGCAACAATAATCTTGATTTATAATCAGTGTGAGGCAAAAGTGGCTTGTCTTTTTTCAAGCTGCCTTCTTAGGTCTTCAACGGTTTCTGCCATGGATTTTTCAAAATCATCGGTTTTGGCTTTGGCAAAGATACGTGGTCCGGGAGCGCTCAGCTCTATCTCGCAGATCTTGTCCACTCCGTATTTATCGTTCTCTGTTTTAAAAAGTACATTGGCCTTAATCAACCAATTATATTTTTTCTCCAAACCTTCCAGTTTTTTCATCAACAATTGGGTCAATGATTCACTGGTCATCATTTTCTGATATTGAACATGTACTTCCATGATAATTGTTTTGATTTAATTCAAATCTATAACTCCTAAAGATAAAATTTAATGACAATTGTCAGTTCAAAATTGATTCGTTTACCCTAAAGAAAAAGGTTGTCCGGTACTTTGCAATACTGAAAACCAGAACTCTCCCTCCAAATCTATTTTCTTTCTTTTTTTGGTCACTTCGGATATAGGCAAATACACATACTGATTATTCACCTTACAGGCCACGAACTTGGTCTTGCCGGCCATAGCGCCATGCACCGCATGGTAGGCCAACCTACTGCAGTAGACACTGTCACTGGAATTGGCCGGGGCACACCTTACAATGTAACTTGGATCGATGTACTTAATCGTTACAGGGGTATCCTTCTTCTTGAAATACGCCCCGATCTGCTCCTTAAGGAACACCCCTATATCCTCATGCTTGATGTTCCCCGATGCATCTTTGATCACATCCTTATGCTCGAACAATTGTTGCCCTGCACCTTCCGCGACTACGATCACTGCGTGCTTTTTCTCTTTCAAGCGCTGCTCCAGGATACTCAAAAAACCGTTTTCGCCCTCCAAGGCGAAGTTCATTTCCGGAATCAGCACAAAATTCACCACGGGCATTGCCAAGGCAGCAGAAGCCGCAATAAAGCCACTGTCCCTTCCCATCAGTTTGATGATGGAAATCCCATTGTATGCTCCGGTGGCCTCATTGTGGGCATCCCGCAGAATGGGACTGGCCACATCGAACGCGGTCTCAAATCCAAAGGATTCATCAATCAGGTCGATGTCGTTGTCTATGGTCTTGGGTATCCCTACCACACTGATATTGGCCTTCCTTCTTGCAATTTCCTCCCCGATGGCATTCACCCCTTTCAGGGTACCGTCCCCACCAATGGCAAACAACATATCCACCTTGTTTTGTTGCAGGGTGTCCACCATGACCCCTACATCTTGTCCTCCCCTGGAAGAACCCAAAAAGGTCCCCCCAAATTGATGTACGTCCTTCACCTTGTCCGGGGTCAAATCCACAAGCTCGTGCCCCTTTTCCGGGTTCAGGCCCTCATATCCGTAGGGAATGCCAATAATCCGTTTTACCCCGTAGAAGTAATGCAAAGCCATCACAACACCACGTATCACGTTGTTGATTCCTGGGCATAACCCACCACAGGTTACAATGGCCGCAGTGGTATTACCGGCATCATAAAAAATGTTTTGGCGGGGTCCTGCCTTTTCCAAGCAAAGGGGCTCTTCCCCCTTGCTCAGAAAATAGGAATATTGTTCCAAGGACAAATCAAAGACCAGCTTGTCCGATTCGCTCACAAAATTGAATATGTGGTCTCCTTTTACCGTACTCAACTGAAGTGGTGACTCAAATTGGGGCTTTCCCAAACTATCAATTTCAAATCTGCTTCTTTCGCTCACTGTGATTGTGTGTTTATATTACAAATGTTCGGTCAAACTGTGATGGGAATCGATCAATGGTCCACCATTGAGAATCTCATCGGAAGCTTGACTTGCAAATTTGTCAAAATTAATGTGGAATGAGTGTGCCAGTTGGATAGCCTTGCTGACATAGGCTCCTTTCTGCAGCCAGGTGTTCATGGGATCCAAGATCTCGGTTGGCACACCGGGACAATATTTGGGCATATGCAACCCAAAAATGGGGTGTGTTTCGTAATCCACATCATCCAATTTTCCTTCCAGTATGGCAGAGATCATGGTTCGGGTATACTTCAACTTGATCCTAGATCCAACGCCGTAAGGGCCTCCACTCCAGCCTGTGTTCACCAACCAAACGCTTACCCCGGCCTCTGTCATTTTCTTGCTCAACATTTCTGCATAGACGGCTGGGTGCAATGGCATAAAGGGCTCCCCAAAACAAGCGGAGAAAGAAGGTACTGGTTCTGTAATCCCAGCTTCTGTACCGGCTACTTTGGCCGTATATCCTGAAATAAAATGATAAGCGGCCTGTCCTGGTGTCAATTTAGACACAGGAGGCAATACGCCAAAGGCATCACAGGTCAAGAAAAAGATATGCTTGGGATTGGAAGCGTAGGAAGGCACTTGAATATTGTCTATATGATCAATAGGATAGCTGACCCGTGTATTTTGGGTAATACTGCTGTCAAAATAATCCACTTCCTTTGTTCCTTTTTTGAAAACCACATTTTCCAAGAGTGCCCCAGGTCGAATGGCCCGGTAAATGTCCGGTTCCTTCTCCTCGGTCAAATCTATTACCTTGGCATAGCAACCTCCTTCAAAATTGAAGATGGTATTTTCCTTGGTCCAACCATGTTCGTCATCCCCAATAAGTTTACGGGTGGGGTCGGCTGAGAGTGTTGTTTTACCGGTTCCGGAAAGCCCAAAGAAGATTGCAGTATCCCCATCTTCCCCTACGTTTGCAGAGCAGTGCATGGGAAGTACTTCTTTTTCGGTGGGAAGGATCAGGTTAAGTGCCGAGAAAATTCCTTTCTTCATTTCTCCCGTATATGCCGAACCTCCCACCAATGCTATTTTTTTGGTGAAGTTGAGAATGGAGAAATTTCCGCTTATAATTCCAAATTCCGAAGGGGTTGGAGCTTCATAACCAGGGGCACAAAGCACCAGCCATTCTTCTTCAAAGCCTTTCAACTCATTCTCATCCAATCGAAGGAACATGTTTTTTATGAAGTAATTGGACCATGGATACTCGGTGATTGTCCTCACATTCATTTTATAATTTGGATCTGCACAGACAGCGGCATCCCGAACATACACCTCTTTGCCACTAAGATAATTGGTGATTTCTTTGTGAAGTTTGTCAAAATTTTCAGGAGAGATGGGTTTGTTGATCCTACCCCACCAAACCCTGTCCTTAGTATAATCGTCTTTTACCAGAAAACGATCCTTGGGCGAACGTCCGGTAAACTTTCCGGTGTTCACACAAAGGGTACCATTTTCAGTCTCGACCCCCATTCCCTTATCCAAGGTAATTTTTTGTAGGGTCTCGGCGTCTAAATTCCAATGGGCCGTAACGTTCTGCAATCCATACTTGCCTAGGTCTTTGGTTGTGTTCATATGCTTTGTTTTTTAGTGGTTAAAAGCTCCATATCAATGGAACCAATATTAAGGTTGCTATAAAGAACAGGAGGAGCAATGGCCCTCCCACTTTAAAATAATCAATAAACTTATAACCGCCTGCAGCCATGACCATTGCATTGGTAGTAGTACCTACTGGGGTCAAGAATGCTGTTGATGCACTTATTGCAACGGCAATCATAAACGGTTTTGGCGAGACGCCCAACGTCATGGAGGCCATGATGGCAATGGGAGCCATCAAAACAGCCGTAGCCGAATTGTTGATGGTCTGACTAAACGCTGCCGTCAACAGAAAAATTCCCGCCAACAAGGCGGTTGGATGAATGTTCCCCAAGGAGTCTACCAGACCATTGGCCGCCATCTGGGCCACTCCTGTTTTCTGTAGGGCCAAACCCATAGGGATCATGGCCGCAATCATCACTACACTGGTCCAACTGATGCCCTGGTATGCCTTTGTAATGGGCACACATCCTGTCAACATCATGATTCCCGCACAGATCAGGGCCGCTATGGCACCCGGCATAATGTTAAGGACCAAGAGCAATATCATCAAAACCAACGTAGACAATGCAATATAGCTCCTAGTGGTTAACTCATCCACATTTTTGGACAATGCCTCTGGGCTTCCGGAAATGACCAAATTTTCATAGACGGATTTCAAGGCAATGATATTTTCCCATTGCCCACGAATTACAAAAGCATCCCCAGCCTCTATTTTTATCTTTCCCGCAAGTGGCTTGTTGTTCCTAGAAGCTGCCAGGAGCTGCACACCAGTTTGCTTAAGGTAATGGCCCATGGGCACTGTTTTACCAACAAAAACGGATTTAGGGGTAATGATCATCTCCGCCATACCCACTTCTTGATTGATCAACTCTCTTTTCAGTTCATCCTTTACCGGTTTCATGGGAATGACACCCAAATGACACTTAAGCATCAATTTGTCCACATCCTCAGGTTCCCCCTTCACTGTGATAATATCATGATACCGCATTTCGGTATCGGGACCCGGCATTTCCACAAATTGATGGATTCCCTGCAATTTGTTGGGGTGTCTTCGTTTTAATCGCATCACGGAAACCCGGTGGGCTCCTTCAAAATCCCAATCCCCAATTTTGGTGTTGATCAACTGCGACATGGACCTAATGCGGAGTCGATATAGATTATCGCCAATACTGTAATTGGCAATCCATTTGTGCATTTCTTGGTCAATGGCGATGGGTTTGTTATCCGTTCTATGGTCCGGCAACAACTTATGCCCCACGTACCTAAAATATAGGATGGAGATGATTAGCAATGGCAGCCCGATCAATCCAAATTCAAAGAACGAAAAACCTGTAATACCATTTTCAACCAAGGCATTGCTTACAATGATGTTGGGAGGTGTTCCCGTTAAGGTAAGCAACCCGCCCGTATTGGAGCCAAAAGCCACGGGTATCAACAATTTGGAAGGAAGTGTTCCGGCATTCCAGGCAGCGGTTACGGTTACCGGCAGCAAAGCTGCCACGGTTCCTGTGTTACTCACAAATCCCGAGAGCAAACTAGACCCCAAGGTGACTATCACCAGCAATCTGGAAACCTTCCTTCTTGCCCATTTCACAAAGAACTGACCCGCCATGGCTGTCCAACCCGTTCTGGAAAGCCCCTCGCCGATAATGAACAAGGCGGCAATCATGATAACTGTAGGATTACTAAAACCTGTCAGTGTTTCAGAAAGGTTCAAAATCCCCGTCAGGTAAAGCGATAACATCGCCATAAGGGCTACCACGTCTGGCGGAAACTTCCCCCAAACAAACAAAAAAATGGTTAACCCCAATATGATAAGCAGTGGCAGCATGCCTTCCTTATTTAGGGTTGATATTAATCCAATGCCAATACTGGAACCTCAGAGTGCAATGTCAACAACTTGGTCAAACGGCCTTCTGATGGTGTACTTTTTTGGGTATGGTTTCTGGGCAAGATGACCATGAGGTCTATACCCTTTTCCTCAATGTAGCTTAAAATCCCTTCCTCTACATCTTCATTTTTATTGAAGGTATGGTCAGCATAAAAGTGCTCCAAGTAATATTCCAAGAGCTCCTCCGTGGTCTCCGCCACAGCTTCTTCTTCATAAATGGATTCCTTGTAAATCGTCAACACATGGACCCTAGCATCAAAAGTCCTGGCCAAATCCAACAAAGTGGCCAAAACCTCCTTGTCCTCAATCTTTTCACCCCCCATAAGCAACGCTATGTTCTTGGGCTCCTTAATGGCACATCCGTAGGGAATGGACACTACGGAACAATTGGCTTCCAATACCAGTTTGGAGGTGTTGGTGATGGCCTCATCGGTAACCTTGTCGCCCATGGTCCCCATCATTATCAAATCTGCCCCTGTCTGTTCCTGGTATTCCAAAATGGTGGCCGTGACATTGCCGGTCACTGTTTTGAACTTTGGTTCTTTTTTCAATCGAACCCCGATGGAATCCACGATTTTTTCAAAATCTTTCCTAAGTTTTTCATCATCCGGCTCACTGATGGGCATGGCACTCACATAAAGTGCCAAAATTTCAATGGAACGTTCGGACCCAACAAAATTGGTCACATATTCCAAGGCATTTAAGGAAGCCTCCGAAAAATCAAAAGGAACCAATATTTTGTTTAAACTGCTCATACCTAAATCATTTATTTTTCTAATCTGTTATTTCAAAAATAGACCTGCCCCATCACCTAAAACATGACAGAGGTCAGTTTTTAAACTTTTGCCTGATATTAGCAAAAAATACGCCCCCAGAAAAACTTATCCCGTTATTTTTTTGACCCCATAATGGCTATATTTAAAAACTTCAAAAAAACACGATCATAAGTATGGATTTAGTAATAGGTATAGACATAGGCGGGACCAAAACAAAAATAGGATTGGTGGATGCACATGGTGAATGCCATGAGAAAACATTTTTCAGGACAAGGGACTACCCAAATCTAGAGGCTTATTTGGATATGGTTAAGTCCACTGCAGATGAACTTATCCAAAAAATAGGGCAACCTGTCAACCTTCTAGGGTGTGGTATTGGAGCTCCTAACGCTTCCAGCAAGAATGGTACCATAGAAAATGCCAGCAACCTTGTCTGGAAAGGACGCGTACCCTTGGTGGAGAAGCTTGCGCAGCGTATGAACATGCCCATGCGAATCATGAATGATGCCAGTGCGGCCGCTTTGGGCGAGATGCTCTTCGGCACGGCAAAAAACATGACCGACTTTATTGTAATTACCCTTGGAACAGGTTTCGGTGCCGGGATTGTGGCCAATGGACAGTTGATTGACGGCTACGATGGTTTTGCCGGGGAACTTGGCCATGTGGACATGACCATGGGAGATGGACGGCTCACCGGACTGGGTGTTCGTGGAGGGCTGGAAGCCTATGTATCAGCCACGGGTTTAAAACGCACTATCATGTATATGCAAAGCAAGTATATGGTAGAAAGCAGGTTTAGGAGCATTGCCTATAACGACCTTCATGGGGAAGAAATCACCCGGGCCGCGGAAGAAGGTGACGAGATTGCGTTGATGGCCTTTGACTATACTGCCAGAATCATGGCACAGGCCTTGGCCAACTTCACCGCTTTTACCCAACCTGAAGCCTTTATACTTATGGGAGGGTTGACCAACAGTGGAAAATGGATCATGGACCCGCTTGAAAAATACTTCAATGCTTTTTTGTTGGAGGTTTACCGGGGAAAAGTAAAATTGTTGCACTCAGGCATGCAGGGGAAAACAGCCGCCATTTGTGGGGCAGCAGCCCTTATTTGGGAAAATCACAAAAACAAGGCCTCTTAAATTAAATATCCGCAATTTATAAAGCTGATTATTATCATGTTTTTTGTTTTATGACCTATCTATCTTTACTGTAGTTAAATAGTAAAAGTCATGAAACCAAAAAAGAACCCAAATGCCGAAATAGGACGCAACAGTAGTCTTTATTTCATGATAGGACTTACTTCGGTATTGTTTGTAACATGGCAATCCTTGGAAGTCAAGTTCTATGAAACAGAATCCGAATTCTCTGAAGTTGTACAAGTAATGGATGAGCTTAAGGAAGATGTACCCGTCACTGAGATGCTCAGGACTGCACCACCCCCACCCCCACCATCAGCTCCCGATGTCATTGAAATTGTGGAAGATGTGGAAGATGTGGAAGAAACAGTGATCGAGAGTACCGAAAGTAGTCAAGAGACATTTATTGAAGACGCCATTGTAAGCATTGACGATGTGGATGTTGGAGAAGTCGAGGAAGAAGTAGTGGTTCCTTTTGCCATTATTGAGTACGTACCTGTTTTCCCTGGATGTGAAGACCTTCAAACCCAAGAAGAACGAAAAGAGTGCTTCAACCAAAAGGTACAGGAACACATCAAGGACAACTTTAAATATCCTGCAGCTGCTTTGGATATGCATATTACCGGCCGAGTCCATGTTCAATTTGTGATTGATTCCAAAGGTCGGGTGACCAGCATCCAAAAAAGAGGTCCGGATAGATTATTGGAAGAAGAGGCCGTCCGTATCATAGGTTCCTTACCCAAAGTAAAACCCGGAGAGCAACGCGGAAAACCCGTTAGTGTAAAATACAGTATCCCTATCAACTTCGTAATGAAGGAATGACCAAAGGGAACCAAAAGAAAAGCCCAAGTGTTGAACTTGGGCTTTTTTTATGAACTGAACCAAGCTGTTTGTTCATAATCCTGGGACTTGGAGGCACTTTCCCTGCTTTTGACCCTCAAGTGTGATGCATCCATCTTTCTAGCCCTATATCCCAGCAAGTGGAAAACAGACTTGGCGAAATACTTGGCTACCCGCTGGTCTACCACCAGCATATCCTTTTGTGAAGAACCCCAGGCCACCCCGGGCAATCTTACCAATAAATGGTCCACTTTGAACCTTCTCAGCTCCTTGGACATCCACAATAAAATCTTGGGAATAGGTTTTATAAAATAAAACCCTTCATTGCCCTGTTTTTGATACAAGGGCATAAAAATCTGTCGCTTTTTGGTCGTCTTTAACTCAACACCATCCATGATGGCCAAACTCTTGCCTTTTGGAACCACCTGAAAATTGACATACCCCGGATACATTTGGAAATTGTTCTTCGGTCCAATATCATGCTGGTGATAAATTTCATAGAATTTATGGGGTGCGGATCCAGAATGGGATATGGAATCCCAAAGGGTTTTCATCTCTGTCTTTGATAAGTTAACGGATTCTGTCAGACCCAACGAGTATTGAATAAAATGGACACAGTTCTGTATCGCCTTTTCATCATCATGCTGTCCACTTTCAAACCCTAATGACACATATCCCAATTCATTGATATAGCTCAGCAAAGCGCCATGAAGGTATTCCTCGATACCCAGAATAACAGGAAGCGGGTAATGGGAGGCATATTTACGGTTCAAAAGGCTATCGTTCATCACCATAAAAGGCGATGAATCGCTGGATGTGGTATGAAGGTCCAAAAAGTAGAAAGGAGGTTTTCCATTATCGAGTATGTCCCTCAATAAGCTATATAGATGCTTCAGTTCATCCTCTTCCCCATGGCCAACCTTGTTCTTACCCAAGATGGATTCTATCCGATCGGGAAACCAGATTCTGTTCAGGTCTTCCTCTTGGTATCTCATGCTCCGCTGAAGAGCCCCCAAGTTGCCCGTAATAGCATAGATTTCACCCTGAATGGGTATTTTTTTCTGCCTTATATCCTCAAATACGTGTTTAAGCGCAAAAACCCCTGCAGGTTCATTGCCATGAATTCCACCAAAGAAAACGACCGTGGGCCCTCTTTGGTTTCCTTGCAGATGGTCAATGACCCGTTCAACCTCCAATGTCTCCTCCAATGCTGCACTATGTACTTTTGACATATTTACAAATCTACTTTACTTATAATACCCACAATATGGGTATCCACACAGACCGGCAAACATCCTATTTGATGTTCGGCCATTAATTGTGTGGCTGCTTTTATTTCAGTTTTTGGCTCAACCCATATTACATCCTTGATCATGATATCGGAAACCCTGGCTTCATACTTATCAAGCTTTTCCAACTTTTCTATATGGCTCCAGGTAAGTAATCCCACCAATTCCCCTTTGCTATTCTCCACAGGAAGATGGTGGATATTGTTCCATTTCATGATGGCAATCGCCAAATTGGCGTAATCATCTTCATATAACTTTACGAGCTTGGTGGACATGATCTGCCCCACCCAATGGAAGGATTCCAGGGTCTTGTCCATTCCTTCAATGGGTTTCCATTGATGCACTGGGATATTGCTCTGCTGGTTTTCAAACATGGCCCTGGTCAATTGCACAATGGCACTGTCCAGCTTGATCTGTTTCCGGAGTGCCCTGAAATTATGGATCTGCCACTCGGCACCGTTGCCATATTTTACCCTTGCCTCGATCACTCCCAAAAGTCGATTGATATCCTCTTCGTCAATCTGGAACTTGCGCAATCCTTCATATGCAATGGGCAACAATTCTTCCTTGATCAGTTTCTTTACGGATATGCCCTCTCCCATCCATGAGAACATGGCCTGCCTACCGTTCATGGCCGCCCTTAGGAAATTGGTCTTGGCTTCCCTAAAATCCATAATACTTGGCATATCATCATACTTGGTGGGTCTCCCTGCCATCAAGCCTACCCAAAATGCAAAATTGGCCATTTCATCGATTACGGTAGGTCCGGATGGAATGTACCGGTTTTCAATCCGTAAGTGAGGTTTCCCGTTGCCCACGCCATAGCATGGGCGGTTCCAACGATATACCGTACCATTAAAGAGACTCAGGGCTTCCAGTTTTGGCACTCCCCCAGTTTTCAGAAGATCAAGCGAATTGTGTTCAATTGGTTTTGTCAACAAAATACGATGGGTGGAAATATCCTGTTTAAATATCTCCGCGGCCGAAGCTTTTTGCCAGTGTTCCCCAAAACCAACCCTGGCCACTTGTTCTTTTACGGCCTTGGTCCATTTTCGCGTGTCCAGACTTTGCTGGAAAAGGGCAATCCGGGTTTCCCGCCATAGTTCCTTCCCTAACAGAAGTGGTGAATTGCATGCCATGCTCAACACAGGTCCCGAAATGGCCTGGGCCCAATTGTAACTTTTGGCAAAATCGTTGGGAGGTATCTGCAAATGCAGCTGAAAACTGGTGTTACAAGCTTCAAAAAGTACGGAATCATGATGAAGGGACAATTCGTCCGCACCTTTGATCCTTAGGGAAAAATCATCGCCCCGCCACGCTTTCAGAATATCGTTGAGCTTGTAATATCTAGGAATAGGTGTCATATAATCCATCCCCAGTTCTTCCCTACTGATGGTGGGTAAAATCCCCGTCAACAAGATTTTTGCGCCATGGTCCCCCGCCTTTTTCTTGGCTTTTTCCAAAAGGGCATCCAGTTGGTTCTCCATACGCTTGAAACAATCATTTTCAAGCTTGTACGGATCTAGATTGGCCTCCAAGTTGTAACTGGCCAACTCTGTGGTAAAGTGGGAATCGTCAATATCCTTGATGATTTCCAAGGATCTTGGGGAGGGTCTGTATTCATGATTGATCAGGCACATTTCCTGCTCGGCACCAATCCGGACAATATCATCCTCAATCAGGCCCTCGCCGATCATTTTTTCCAAGGCCCTGACATCGTCTATTAAATGCTGGACAAAAACCTTGCGCTCCTGCTCATCAAAATTACTTTTGGCAATATGTTCTCCCATGGGAAAAGAATTTTATTCACTCCAAGAGGTTAGATAAAGCTACTAAGCTTTGAAAACAAAAAATATGATACTTGTCATCCTATTGACCCCACAATAGGCCCGATCCGTCCTAAGACTGACAATTGTCATATTTTTTAAAACCCTTCCAAAGTAATTTTGATTTATAATGTAATGGTATGCAACAATGTGTGAATTAGTTCAAAAATATAATGTCCCCGGACCCCGATATACAAGCTATCCAACGGTTCCTTATTGGGATTTGGAAAGTTTTTCAGGCAAGGAATGGAAGTCCAGTGTTATAAAAGCCTTCCAGGAAAGCCCCGATGAAGGGATCAGCATCTACATCCACCTTCCTTTTTGCGAAAGCATGTGCACTTTTTGCGGATGCCACAAACGCATTACCAAAAGGCATGAGGTGGAGCTCCCCTACATCAAGGCGGTATTGAAAGAATGGGAATTGTATTATGAGTTGATGGGATCCAAGCCCCTGATCAAAGAATTGCATTTGGGCGGTGGCACCCCCACCTTCTTTTCACCAG
>JAGQZL010000220.1 GCA_020434915.1 Allomuricauda sp.
TTGGGACGAAAAGGGCGGGGGCTTCCTCGCCCTTTTCTATTTTAAAAAACTTGGACCAAAAAAAGCCCCGCACAAAGTGCAGGGCTTTCCCATTTTTAATGGAAGTTTATTACTTGGCTGCCTTGTAATTTTCAGCAACCTTGTCCCAATTGATCACATTGAAAAAAGCGGTGATGTAATCGGGCCTTCTGTTCTGATAGTTCAAATAATAGGCATGTTCCCAAACATCCAATCCCAAAATGGGTTGACCACCACAGCCTACGCCTGGCATGATCGGATTATCTTGGTTGGGTGTGGAACAGATTTCCACTTTACCCCCTTTTTGTACACAAAGCCATGCCCATCCCGATCCAAATTGTCCCGCAGCAGCGGCAGCAAATTTGTCTACGAATGCATCAAAAGAACCAAAAGCGGCATCAATGGCAGCTCCTAACTCGCCGCTGGGTTTTCCTCCGCCATTTGGGGACATTACTTCCCAGAAAAGAGAGTGATTGTAAAATCCGCCCCCATTGTTTCTAACAGCGCTATTGGACATATCCAAGTTAACAAGGATGTCCTCAATGCTTTTTCCTTCTAGGTCGGTTCCTTCAATGGCACCATTCAATTTGGTGGTATAGCCATTGTGGTGCTTGGTATGATGGATTTCCATCGTCCTAGCATCTATATGTGGTTCCAGCGCATCATATGCGTAAGGTAATTTTGGTAATTCAAAAGCCATAATTTTTCTGTTTTTTTAGGTTATAACTTAATTCCTGTAAAAATACGGGTTTTAACATATATATTCCGCTAAAACCTTGTTAACATCCGTTGTGGAATCCTTATTTTGCAGGAAAAACTTCCTTGGAGGGTTCCAATTTTAAAATATACAGTGCATCTGCAGGTTCGGGTAAAACCTATGCCCTGGCAAAGGCGTACCTAAAACTGTTGTTGACCCATGATTCTCCATCCAAATTCAGGCAGATCTTGGCCCTTACCTTTACCAATAAGGCCGTGGACGAAATGAAGACACGGATACTGGAAAACCTGCAGGCCTTTGGCGTCCATCCTACACCAAAAAAGCAAAAGACACTGTTTGATGACCTGTGTAGGGAACTTTCACTTTCGGAAAGGCAGTTGCAACAAAAGTCGCAAACCATTCTAAAGCGCATCTTGCACAACTACTCCTTTTTTGAGATATCCACCATAGATAAGTTCAACCACAAAATCATCAAGACCTTTGCCCGGGACCTCCATCTTTCCCAAAACTTTGAAGTGGAACTGGACCTTGACCTTTTATTGGACGAAGCGGTTGGGCGGTTGCTGGAAAGGGCCGGCACCGATGAAGAACTTACCCAAGTACTCATTGACTTCTCCTTGGAGAAAATTGATGAGGACAAAAGTTGGGATATTACCCACGACCTGATTGAGATGGGCAAACTCCTCTTTCAGGAAAACCATGCCGACCATGTGGAACCTCTGCGTTCCAAGTCCATCAGCGATTTTCAGGACATTCAAAAACAGGTGGGGCAACAAATAAAAGGCCTTGAAAAAAAGATGGGTGAAATTGCCAATTCAGCCTTGGCCGAAATAACATCCAAAGGTTTTGAGGATGCAGACTTTCCTCGACAGACCTTGCCCAATCATTTCAAAAAAATAATCGAAGGAGAATTCAACCCCAAAGCCTTGTACACCAGTAAAACCTTGGAACCCAACTTGATTGAAGGAAAAATTCTCAAGGCAAGTGACAAAAGAGATGTTACGGAGTTGTCCATGGCCCTACTCAATGCTTTTTTGTCAATCAAACAGCTTGCATACAGGCGAGGTTATCTCAAGAATATTTATGGCAATATGGTGCCCATGACGGTACTCAATGAAATTGCCAGGGAAATCAAAAACATTGAGCTGGACAGGGACATTATCCCCATTTCTTCCCTGAATGCCATTTTATCCAAAGAGATCAAGGGGCAACCCGTACCGTTCATTTATGAACGCATGGGCGAAAAATACCGCCATTATTTTATTGATGAATTTCAGGACACCTCCAAAATGCAGTGGGACAACTTGGTCCCCCTCATCGGAAATGCCCTGGAAAGTGAGAATGAACGGCAAGAACGTGGATCCCTATTCTTGGTAGGTGATGTGAAACAGGCCATCTACCGCTGGCGTGGCGGACGTGCAGAGCAGTTTTTGAACCTTATCAATGGGAAAACGCACCCGTTTGCAGTGGAACCCAGTATTCACTCGTTGGACACCAATTGGCGTAGTTTTGACCAAATTGTGGAGTTCAACAACTCCTTTTTTACGGCAGTGTCCCCGGTTATGGAACATGAGGATTACCGAAACCTTTTTTTACATGATTCCCACCAAAAAACAAACAACAATCCGGGCGGTTTCGTGCAGTTGACATTTTTGGACAAAGATGTTGAGGACAAAGACGACGTGTATTGTACCAACGTTTTAAGTTCGATAGAGAAAATTACCGCTAAAAATCATCCGTTTTCAGATATCTGTGTCCTGGTAAGGGACAACAAAAAAGCGATGCTTTTGGCGGATTTTCTGGCCAAGAACCACATCCCTATTATTTCATCGGAAGCGTTATTGTTACATACCAATGAGAAGGTCCTTTTTTTGATCTGCATTCTTCGGATTTTTGAAAACAACCGGGACAGGGAGGCCGCGTACCACATTTTAAAATACCTAGCAGAAAGCCGAACAAATATCCATGGGTTCATCTCCGAAAATTTGGATGGCATTGACAAGTTTCTACGAAATGTTCACGGGTTTGACCTAAATAAAATGAGGGGGAAATCAACGTTGACCATTCTGGAAAAGGCCATTTCGCAATTTGAGCTGAACGCTGGTTCCACTGCCCATATTACTTTTTTAATGGATGAGGTGTTGGATGTAGAAAAAAGGGAAGGCCCCAGCATACATACTTTTCTCAACTATTGGGAAATCAAAAAAGAGAGCCTCTCCATCGCTGCCCCGGATGATGTGAATGCCGTTAAGATCATGACCATACACAAGGCCAAGGGGTTGGAATTTCCTTTTGTGATCTTTCCCTTTGCCAATGCCCTGTTGGATGATAAACGGAAGAAAAAGAAGTCCTGGGTACCGGCTACTGCTGGCGAGGAAAGTTTAGGTTTGGATGAATTTCTACTGAACACCAACAAGGATATGTTGGAATTTAATGGGGAAACAGCAGAAATATACAGGGACGAGGAACAAAAAACGGTCTTGGATGCCATGAACGTGCTGTATGTGGCCTTGACGCGGCCTGTAAAAGGACTATTCGTGATTTCCGAAACCGGAAAGGATGTAACTTCCATCAATGATGCCAGTTCCTATTCCGATTTGTTTGGATGGTACCTTCGCGAACGAGGGCTTCCCAAAAATGAGCACGGCCATTATACCATTGGAACGTTTCCAACCGGCGAGGAAGACCCTACATCATTGTCAAAGGAAAACAACCATATCCCCTATACCACCCGACCAAAGGATGATCCCGGTTTTGTCATCTCCACCAAATCTGGACGCATGTGGGATGATGAACGAATGGAGGCCATTGAATCTGGCAATGTGATCCACCATGCCCTGAGCCTTATCCAAACAGCATCGGATATTCCAGGGGTGGTGGAAAACCTATCATCCGAAGGTGTTTTTCAAAAAGAACAGGTAGGGGACATCAACAAAAAGCTGTTGGATGTAGTGAACCATCCCGACCTGAAAGCCTATTTTTCGGAAGGCTTGCAAATTTTGAACGAACAGGAAATCCTTTCAAAAAATGGACATACACTCCGTCCGGATAGAATGGCTGTAATGGGAAATGAAGTGGTCATCATTGATTACAAGACCGGAAAACCTTCCCCCAAACACAAAGAGCAGATCATGCAATATGCCGATGAGCTAAAAGACATGGATTTTAAAATCAAACATGCCATTATTGTTTATATTGATCAACAAATTGAAACTGTTTTTGTCTAAATAAAAGAACGATGTACGGAAAAATAAAAGAACACTTGGCCAATGAGCTGGAGGCCATAAAAGAAGCAGGCTTGTTTAAAAAGGAACGTATCATTACCTCTCCCCAGGGTGCGGTCATAAAAATTTCAACGGGGCAGGAGGTCATCAACTTTTGCGCCAACAACTATTTGGGACTATCCTCCCATCCGGAGGTGATCCAGGCAGCCAAGGATGTGATGGACACCCATGGTTTTGGAATGTCATCCGTCCGGTTTATCTGCGGAACCCAGGACATCCATAAAGAACTGGAACAGAAAATTGCCAATTTCTATGGTACGGAGGATACCATATTATATGCCGCAGCCTTTGATGCCAATGGTGGGGTTTTTGAACCACTTCTTTCCGATGAGGATGCCATTATCTCAGATTCCCTGAACCACGCATCCATTATTGATGGGGTGCGTTTGTGCAAGGCAAAACGTTATCGGTATGCAAATAGTGACATGGCCGATCTGGAAGCACAATTGCAACAAAGCCAAAAGGACGGTGCCCGTTTTAAGATCATTGTTACCGATGGTGTCTTTTCCATGGACGGACTAGTGGCTCCCCTTGACCAAATATGTGATTTAGCGGATAAATATGATGCCCTGGTGATGATCGATGAATGCCACGCAGCCGGATTTATTGGTGAAACAGGCCGTGGCACCTTGGAAGAAAAAGGGGTGATGGGTCGTATCGACATCATTACCGGAACCTTGGGAAAAGCGTTGGGCGGTGCCATGGGCGGTTATACCACGGGCAAAAAGGAAATCATTGAAATATTGCGGCAACGTTCGCGTCCCTACCTCTTCTCCAACTCATTGGCACCTGCCATTGTAGGGGCCTCCATCAAGGTTTTTGAGATGCTGGACAAGGATACTACACTACGAGACAAGCTCCAGAGCAATACCGAATATTTCAAAAAAGGGATGAAAGCTGCTGGTTTTGATATTATTGATGGGGATTCCGCTATTGTTCCCGTAATGCTGTATGATGCCAAACTAACCCAAAAAATGGCGGATATGCTTTTGGAAGAAGGTATTTATGTAATCGGGTTTTTTTATCCGGTAGTCCCGAAAGAAAAGGCCCGGATT
>JAGQZL010000221.1 GCA_020434915.1 Allomuricauda sp.
GTTCTCAGATTTTGCCAAGGATAAATGGGTAGTAATGTTCTCCCACCCTGCAGATTTTACGCCTGTCTGTACTACGGAAATGAGTGGTTTTGCTCAGCGTAAAGGCGAATTTGATGCATTGAATACCGAACTATTGGGTCTTAGCATTGATAGTATTCACGCTCACTTGGGATGGGTTCACAATGTGAGGCAGACCACAGGGGTTTATTTTGATTTCCCCATCATTGCCGATTTGGACATGAAAGTGGCCAAACTCTACGGAATGCTTCAACCCAATGAAAGTGAAACTGCTGCGGTAAGGGCGGTATTTTTTATCGACCCAGCAAAGAAAATTCGTCTAGTGATGTACTATCCTTTGAACGTGGGACGTAACATGGATGAAATCCTAAGATCACTGGAAGCACTTCAAACTTCCGATAGACATAAAGTGGCCATGCCTTTGGATTGGAAAAAAGGAGACAAGGTCATTGTAGGGGCTCCCAAAACCTTGGATGAGCTTAATGCCCGCCTGGCAGATGATTCGCTTGAAAAAGTGGATTGGTACCTTGCCAAAAAGGAAATTTAAGATTTGTTGAATAGGGGCGTCTTGCAGACAAGGCGCCCTTCAAAACCAAAAACTTATGGAAATAAAACAGTTTGAATATAAACCGTTGGCCCATTATTCCTATGCTATTGTAAGCAATGGTGAAATGGCGGTCATTGACCCCGAAAGAAATCCGATGCAGTACTATGCTTTTGCCCAGGAACATGAGGCCAAGATTGTTGCGGTGATCGAAACACACCCCCATGCGGATTTTGTAAGCTCCCATTTACAGATCCATCAAGAAACAGGGGCTACCATTTATCACAGCAAAATGTTGGGTGCCGACTATGAGTACCAACCTTTTGATGAAGGGGATAGTATACAGATTGGGGATATCACCATTTCTGCCCGTAACACACCGGGGCACTCCCCCGATAGCATTACCGTGGTTGCCGAACAAGCCGGAAAGATGGCCTTATTTACCGGTGACACCCTTTTTATAGGGGATGTGGGAAGACCTGATTTAAGGGAAAAAGCAGGGAATATGACCGCAAAACGCCAAGAATTGGCCGAAATGATGTACGATACCATTCAAAACAAATTCAAGGAATTCCCGGATGGTGCCTTGGTGTATCCTGCCCATGGGGCCGGTTCACTTTGTGGCAAAAACTTGAGTTCGGACAACAGCAGCACCATGGGGAATGAAAGAATGGGCAACTGGGCCTTTAAGCCACAATCCAAGGAAGAATTCGTGGGAACCCTTTTGGACAGTCAACCTTTTATACCATCCTATTTTGGTTTTGATGTGGACACCAATAGAAAGGGTCCAGAAAACCTCAGAACATCCGTGGCACAAGTTCCTTTCAAATTCAATACTTCAGTAGATGGATTGATTGTGGATGTACGTGATGAAGTGGTCTTCAAAAGAGGACACCTCCCCGGAAGCATCAATATTATGGCCGTTTCTGAAAACTCCAAGTTTGAAACATGGTTGGGAGCCATTGTGGAGCCTAACGAACCCTTTAGTATTGTATTGGACAAACCCGAGGATTTGGATAGGGTGTTGGAACGAGTGGCAAAAATAGGGTACGAAAAACAGGTGAAACTGGTTCTGACAATCGATGAATCCCAACTTGTACATAGCAATAAATTGGATTTGAGTGATTTCAAGAACAATAAAGATGGGTACACCATTGTGGACATCCGTAACCAAAGTGAAGTGGAAGAGGGCAAGTTCTTTGAGCAGGCCATCAACATTCCATTGAACGATCTGCGAAAATCCGTTGATCAAATACCCATGGACAAACCTTTGATCGTCCATTGTGCCGGTGGTTATCGAAGTACTGCGGGAAGCAGTATCTTGGAGAAATTGGTCGACAAAGTCCCGGTTTATGACCTTGGTGAAAATGTCAATGACTTTAAATAAAAAATGCCCTTTTAAAGGGCATTTTTCTTTTCAAATAATTTTATATCCTTCAGAAGGAATCCACCACCAAAACACCGCTGTTGGCAAACTTGTCCATATTGGGCAATTCCACAATGATATCTTCCAATGAAATGGTCCGTTCCACCAATTTTTCTGGTTGGAGTTTGCCGTTTTTTATCATTTCCAGCATGGCCGAATAGCGGAAGGCCTGCATCCCATGACTGCCCAAAATTTCCAACTCATTGGCCAAAACTTTATCCATGGGCACCTTTGGGTGTTGGTGATCGCCCGTCATTAAGCCTACTTGAATGTGTTTTCCTCTTTTTCTGAGGTTGGCAACGGAATTGAAACAAGTTACTTGACTTCCCAAGGCATCCAAGGATACATGGACACCTCCTTGGGTCAATGCCTTCACCTCCTCAACCACATTACTTGATGTGGAAGCATTCACTGTTTTCACAGCTCCCAGTTCCGAGGCCAATTTCAAGGTTTCATCATTGATGTCTATGGCAATTACCTGTGCACCTAAGGCATTGGCAATCATTATGGCAGAAAGACCCACACCACCACAGCCATGAATGGCCACAAACTGACCTCCCTGAACCTTACCCTGATCCACCACGGCCCTAAACGAAGTAACGAACCTGCAACCCAGAATAGCAGCCGTGATATCGGTGATTTCCTCTGGAAGTTTCACCAAATTGATATCCGCATGGTCCAAGCTCACATATTCTGCAAAAGAACCCCAATGGGTAAACCCAGGTTGCGTTTGGTTATCACATACTTGGTGGTTCCCGGAATGGCACTCGGGGCAGGTGCCACATCCGCAGACGAAAGGAACGGTTACCCTATCCCCCACTTTAAAGTTTTTTACATCTTTTCCGACTTCGGCCACAGTGCCCGCCAATTCATGACCGGGAACATGAGGGAGTTCAATATCGGCATCGTGCCCCATCCAACCATGCCAATCGCTTCGGCATAGACCGGTAGCGGTCACTTTTACCACAACACCATGACTTTTTGGAGTGGGATCGGCTACATTTTGTAAGGAAATGGGACCTTGAAACTTTTCATAAACAATGGCGCGCATCAGTCTTCAAATAATTTGGATTCCCAAATGTAAGATGAAAACCTATGGTTTAGGCAAATTCCTTCGCCACAAATTAATCAACTAGTCTTTTTGTAATTCAGCATGGCCCAAGCATTCAACACCACGGCAAAAACGGCCACCATCAAAAAATAGGGCCTCACATCCGAAAAAGTACTTCCCTTCAATACAATCATCCGCAAAACCTCAATCAAATAACTCAATGGGTTCACCAACGTAAGCTGTTGGGCCCACTTGGGCATACTTTCAATGGGAGTGAACAGTCCTCCCATCAGAATGAACACCATCATAAAGAAATACATGACAAACATGGCCTGCTGTTGGGTTTCGCTATAGGTGGAAACCAACAAACCGAAGCCCAAGACCGCCAATAGATAAACCGCGATAAACCCGTATAATAAAAGAAGACTTCCTGCCGGCACGATTCCGTATATCAGCCAAGCCACCAACAATCCCAAGGTGAAGACCACATTGCCCAAAATCCAGAACGGAATCATTTTTCCCAATATAAAATGATGCTTCTTAATGGGGGTCACGTTTATCTGCTCTATGGTCCCCACCTCTTTTTCCTTTACTATGTTCAAGGAAGTTAAAAAGCCCCCGACCATGGTCACCAAAATGGCCAAAATACCGGGTACCATGAATACTTTGTAGCTCATATCGGGGTTATACCAATTTGTAAAGGTCACTTCTGCCCTACTGGGTTTTACCTTTGAATTCACTTTTTGCATCTCTGTGGTCAACTTACCATTATACTCCCTGATAACTTCCTGCATATAGGCTGCTCCCAAATTGGCCTTTGTTCCGTTGATGGCATTTACGGCCAAGAACAGTTTTTGGGATTTATCCCTTATCAAATCCTTTTTAAAATCTGGGGGGATGACCAACACCAAGTCAGCTTCGTCAGATTCGATGAATTGATAGGCCGCATCATATGATTCGCCATTGGCCACCAGATTGAAATAATTGGATGCGGATATCTTGGAGATTAATTCCTGGGTATAGTTGGAGTGATCTTGATCCACCACCACCACATTGATGTTTTTTACCTCGTAGTCCGCAGCCCATGGCAAAATCAACAACTGCATGACCGGCATGAACAGAATTAGGGCCACAATGGATTTGTTCCTGAATATCTGCTTGAACTCTTTGTACAACAAAAATTTGATGGTTCTCATGCCAGTCTAATTTTAAAGTTCTTGATACTGATGACGAGGAAAAAAACAGTTATGCCCGTCAAAATCAAACTTTCTTTCCAAATGGCCGTAAATCCCAACCCTTTGATCATCACATCTTTCACAATGAGGTAAAACCACTTGGCCGGAACTATGTTCGAAAGCATCCGAAGTGGAAATGGCATGTTCTCAATCGGAAACATGAATCCACTAAACAATACCGTAGGCAGCAACATCCCCATCAACGAAATCAACATGGCCACTTGCTGCGTCTGCACCTTAATGGAAATGAAAATTCCCAAAGAAAGGCAGGTGGAAATGAACAGGGCACTTTCAGCGAATAACAGAAGGATGCTTCCTTTAATGGGCACCCCAAGTACATATACACTCAACAATAGAATGGAAACAATATTCAGCATGGACAGGATGAAATAAGGAATCACTTTGGAAACAATCACCATTATGGGTTTGAATGGTGAAACCAATAGCACTTCCATGGTTCCCAGTTCCTTTTCCCTTACGATGGAAATTGCCGTCATCATAACGCAGACCAACATCAGAATAAGGGCCATTACCCCTGGAACAAAGTTGGGGGCTCCCTGTAATTGGGGATTGTATAACATTCGGACTTCCGGGACAATCGTGAATGGAATTTTCTGATTGAGAGTGTTGGTATACTGTTGAATAATGGCCGTTAAATAGTTTTCAATGGTCGATGCGTGATTGGGATCGGATGCATCCGCCAATATTTGAACCTTAACCACATGCTTGGTGGCCAAATTCTTTTCAAAATCCTTAGGAAAAA
>JAGQZL010000222.1 GCA_020434915.1 Allomuricauda sp.
TTTAACAGTAATGCCCTTGGCACGGAGTTCCTTCACCAAAGGATTCACTTTCTCCGAGATGGCATCCAATTGATCCAGTCCTTTATATATAGGTACGATCACCACCTGAATAGGTGCCAATTTTGGAGGCAATACCAAACCGTTGTCATCACTGTGCGTCATCACCAAAGCACCCATTAATCGAGTGGAAACACCCCAAGAAGTTGCCCAAACATATTCCTGTTTGCCTTCCTTGGTGGCAAACTTCACATCAAACGCCTTGGCAAAATTCTGAGCCAAAAAGTGTGAAGTCCCTGCTTGGAGCGCCTTTCCGTCCTGCATCAAGGCTTCAATACAGTATGTTTCCTCTGCACCGGCAAAACGTTCACTTTCTGTTTTTGTTCCCTTAATAACGGGCACGCCCATATACTCCTCGGCAAACTCAGCATACACATGCATCATTTGTTCAGCCTCTTCCACTGCTTCTTCCCTAGTGGCATGGGCCGTATGCCCTTCTTGCCAAAGGAATTCGGCTGTTCTTAGAAAAAGACGTGTTCGCATCTCCCAGCGCACCACATTGGCCCATTGGTTGATTTTCAAAGGCAAATCACGGTACGATTGTATCCATTTTCGATACGTGTCCCAAATAATGGTCTCGGAAGTGGGCCTCACAATAAGTTCCTCCTCCAGCTTGGCATCTTCATCCACAACAATACCACTGCCATCCTCTGCATTTTTGAGTCGGTAATGCGTCACAACGGCACATTCCTTTGCAAAGCCTTCCACATGGCTTGCCTCCTTGCTCAAATATGATTTTGGGATGAACAAGGGAAAGTAAGCATTCTCATGACCCGTTTCCTTGAACATTTTATCCAATTGGGCCTGCATTTTTTCCCATATGGCGTAGCCGTACGGCTTGATCACCATACAACCTCTTACCCCTGAATTTTCGGCTAGATCCGACTTAACAACAAGTTCATTATACCATTTGGAATAATCTTCTGCTCGACTCGTTAAATTTTTACCCATCTATTGTAGTTTGGCACAAAACTTGTGAATTCTTTAATAAAATAATTCGGTAAAACTAATTATTTTTAATATGTTCAACAATAAAAATTGCGCCATGTTAACGTCTTTACCCCACAGTAGAATCCGATTTTTTGCCACATTGATCGTGGTTGCCCTTTTAGCAGCCTCATGTGGTTCGTACCAACAAGCCTCCTATTATGATGATGGCATCTATTCCGGTAGTGATCGAGTAGTCCGTGTTGAAAAGAAAAATGCGGAAGCCGTTCGATACGAACAACAGGAAAGTAACATTTACGGTGACTACTTTGGTCAAAAAGCCGATGAGTATGGCGAAATTTTGGACAGCGAGATCTTTACCGATATTGATAGTTACTCCAGTAGGATGGCAACTGATTCCATTCCATTGGGCAATCAAGATGATTACTTTGCCTATGACGATGAATTCAATACCTATAATGGCAACCCAGGTTGGGGAGATAACCCATCAAGCCTTACCATAAATGTTTATGACAATAGTTGGGGTTGGGGTGGATATTACGGCTGGGGCTACCCATATTACAATTGGTCATGGGGCTGGAGCAGTCCTTACATTGCGTGGGGTTGGGGCTGGTACAATCCATGGAGATACAACCGTTGGGGCTGGGCCGGATACTACGGATGGGGTTATCCCTATAATGGTTGGGGATATGCAGGCTACTATGGTTGGGGCGGCTATTATGGCTGGAACCATCCTTACTATTACAACAATAGGTATGGAAGAAATTACACCTACATGTCCGGTAGAAGAGGCTATTCCAATTCTTACATTCCCGGCACTACCTTGGCATCCAGAACTAGCGGATATAGCAGGGTACGATCCAACAGCGGTCGTTCCAATGCAACGGTATCCAGAAGCTCTTCATTGGCCAACAGGAGTTCACGAACATACAGAACCAATTCTACCGTAAGGAGGAGCGTGAGTGCCGATGCCATTGCCCGAAACCAAAACTACAGAACAAGCAGAAGCACCCGTACTTCACCGAGTTACAGTGGAACCAATAGAAGTTATCGTTCGTATGGTACTTCACCATCCACCAGAAGCAATACATATAACCGAAGTAATTCGGCCACAAGAAGTTCTTCCGGGTACAGTTCGGGCAGAAGTACCAGAAGCTATCAATCTTCCGGCAGAACCACACCAAGGAGTAGTGGTTACACCCGATCTTCAAGTAGTTCCAGAAGTTCCGGCACTTATAGAAGTAGCGGTAGCAGCTCCAGAAGTTCTGGAAGTTACCGAAGCAGTGGCAGTAGCTCTAGAAGCTCCGGAAGCGTAAGAAGTTCCGGAGGTAGCTCAAGGAGCTCAGGAGCCAGCAGGTCTTCAGGATCCTCCAGAGGTGGAAGAGGCGGCAGACCATAATATTCCAAACATCATAAATCTAAATCAGAAGAAATGAAACGAATCTCAACTTTCATAATGGTATTGGCATGCACATTTGCAAGTGCCCAGACCATTGATGACGTGTTGCGCTACAGCACCGAGAACTTACAGGGGACTGCAAGGTTCCAAGCCATGGGTGGCGCATTTGGGGCCCTGGGTGGAGACCTTTCGGCCCTTAATGTAAACCCTGCCGGTTCGGCGGTATTCAATTATAGCGAAATTGGATTTACAGGCACCAATTACAATCGGAACAACGACGCCTTTTTTGGCAACAGCGTGCGGAACAACACCGACAATTCACTGGAATTGAACCAAGTCGGTGGCGTTTTCGTCTTTCAATCCAACAACAGTCCATGGAAAAAAATCGCACTGGCATTCAACTATGACATGGTCCAGAATTTTGACAATGAATTCTTTGCTTCCGGGAACACTACGGTTGGCGTCGATAATTATTTCTTGAACTTTGCCCAAGGACAGGCATTGGGCCCGCTACGTGTCCAGCAAGGTGAATTTATTGAGGAAGCCTATTTGGATATCGGTTCCAGCCTTGGGTATGCTGCACAACAGGCTTTCCTTGGCTTTCAGGCCGGGTTGATCGAACCCACAGTGGATGACGACAACAACACTTCTTATTTTTCCAATGCGGAATATGCGAACGTGCGTCAACAATACATTCAAAACACCAGTGGCTACAATAGCAAGTTCACTTTAAATTTTGCAAGTCAATACCGAGAAGATCTTTATCTAGGGGCTTCCGTCAACTTCCACAATATTGTTTACGATAGGATTTCCTATTTGGATGAGGATGGATACGACCAGGATTCACCGGTGCAGTTTACCACTTTTGACAACCTATTGCATACGGAAGGATATGGTTTCTCCTTTACCTTGGGTGCCATTGCCAAGTTGAACGAGACCATTAGAGTGGGCGGCAGTTACCAATCCCCTACATGGTATACCCTTACCGATGATACCTCACAACGAATCAACTCCACCCTTGCGGAGCCAGATATCGATTTTATCAACTTTGGAATAGTAAATCTATACGAAGAATACAAAATCAAGACCCCAGAAAAATTCACGGGTAGCATTGCCATGGTTTTTGGCAAAGATGGACTTATCAGTTTCGATTACAGCTACCAAGACATGTCCAAAGCGGAGTTAAGACCCGCATCTGACCCAAATTTTACCGCAGAAAACCAATTTATCTCCAATACATTGGGTACGGTAAACTCGTATCGAATTGGCGGTGAATATAGAATTGACGAAGTGAGCCTTAGAGCTGGTTATCGATTTGAGGAAAGCCCTTATGAAAGTGGCGACTTTATCGGCGACCTGAATGGGTACTCTGCCGGAATCGGTTACAATTTTGGAGGAAGCCGTCTAGATTTGGCCTTCAGTAGAACGGAACAAGATGTGAACTCCTATTTCTTTGATGGGGGCATTGACACTTCCGCCTTGGTAAACCAAGTGAACACCAATATATCCTTAGGATACACCCTGAAGTTCTAAAATCTTAGAAAAAGCAAGAAAGGGCTGGAAGAAATTCCGGCCTTTTTTTATCGCAATAATGAAAAATGACGACGGACCTGAGTGGCCACAATCACACCTTCATCATCACGGTCATAGTCCAATCGGAACCAATAGTCCGAAGAAGGCATATCCCTACCATTGAAGGTACCGTCCCAACCGGTATTTACATCCAACTGTTTCAGCAACTTGCCATAGCGGTCAAAAATATACACCACAGGGTTGGTCAATTCCTCAATTCCTTCCACATTCCATAGGTCGTGGAAATTGTCACCGTTGGGAGTAAAGAACTTAGGGTAACCCACCACCAAAAATTCAATGGGCTCGGTGGTACCGCATCCATTTTTATCGTTGATGATTACCGTGTTGGTTCCTGGAGGCACGTCATAGAAGAAGGGATCGTCCTGAAACTCCCCTCCGTTGATGGCATATTCATAGTTCCCATCACCAACAGGAACAATTTCAATATTATATGGGTCCGTTTGGTCACTGTTCACCAAATCATCAATGATCCGAACCTCATCCAACTCGGGTGTTCCATAAAAAGTAATCAGTATGTCATCCGTAATGGTGTTTCCAAATGTGGATTCAATGGTCACGCGATATCTTCCGGAATTTGGACTGGAAACCGTCAACTCGGTCTGCCCTGCCCCTGTAGCCAGAACAGTTTCATAAGTACCATCATCATCGGCATCCAATTCCCATATGATGTTGGCAATGTTTGGCCCTACGGGTGAGTTCAATGCACTGAGTACAATATCGGGGTCCCCTTCACAGGCCACAATATCAAATCCTAAAAACTGATCCCTTAACGTACAGTCCAAAGCAGTATCTTGATTCTCATCCACAGAACTTCCTGTGAATGTTAGCATGAACGATTCTGGTTCATCATCAAAATTGGTGTTGTAGTTGTTGATGTACAGATAGTAAATTTCCCCGGCGGTCACATCCAACCATTCATCATAGGTGTTTTGGCTAGCCTTCACAAAAGGAGCTCCTACCCTACCATCCACAGGATTTACTCCGATTCCGGTAAAACCAGTATCGTTGTACTCATAATTACATCGTAT
>JAGQZL010000223.1 GCA_020434915.1 Allomuricauda sp.
TTGGCGGTATATTCTTTTACGGAATTGGTTTCCTTTTCCACCAAATCCCACTTGTTCACCAAAATCACGATACCCTTATTGTTGCGTTGGGCCAGCCAGAAAATATTCTGCACCTGCCCATCAAAGCCTCGGGTGGCATCCAGCATCAAAATGCACACATCGCAATGCTCAATGGCCCTAATGGAGCGCATCACGGAATAGAACTCCAAGTCTTCCTTTACTTTGGATTTTCTTCGAATCCCTGCGGTGTCCACCAAATTGAACTCAAATCCAAAGCGGTTGTACTTGGTATCAATACTGTCACGGGTGGTTCCGGCTATGTCGGTAACGATGTATCTGTCCTCTCCTATCAATGCATTGATGAAGGATGATTTTCCCGCATTGGGCCTTCCCACCACCGCAAAACGGGGCAATTCACTTTCTTCGTCCTTCACATCAGGCAAAACCTCCACCAAGGCATCCAACAATTCACCTGTTCCACTTCCGTTGATGCTGGAAAGTGTATAATACTCACCCAATCCAAGTGCGTAGAATTCCACGGCATCTGCTTCACGTTGGGCGTTGTCCACCTTGTTCACGGCCAAGAAAACAGGCTTTTCCACCCTGCGCAACAACTTGGCCACGTCCTCGTCCATTCCAGTAATACCAGATTCCACATCCACCATAAAGATGATGGCATCCGCCTCATCAATAGCTAGTTCCACCTGTTTATCGATTTCCTTTTCAAAAACGTCATCACTTCCCAACACATACCCTCCGGTATCAATCAAGGAAAATTCCCTACCGTTCCAATCGCTCTTGCCATAGTGTCGGTCACGGGTTACCCCGCTAACGGCATCCACAATGGCCTCACGGCGTTGGATCAATCGGTTGAAAAAAGTGGACTTCCCAACATTGGGTCTCCCTACAATAGCTACAATGGCTCCCATCGGCATTAAAATTTTGGCAAAAATACCATTTATTATGAAGAAAAAATGATACCTTTTTTGATCACTTTCAATGAATTATGAGCGACCTGACCAACGAGATTGTTTTACGCCCCCGATTTCATGTCTCTTTAAAAACCGACATTGACCATTTGAAACAGGTTTTTGATGATCTAAAAGGGAATGGTTTTATGGTCCACAGGCTGGATGAGCACATCTACATTAAGTTCAAAAAGGCCGATACCACATTTTGGACCCCGCAGTTGCATTTGGAACTTTCCTCCTATGAAGAAGGGGTTAGCAATATCCGTGGGGTCTTTGGTCCCAACCCAACGCTTTGGACATTTTTTATGTTCCTTCATTTTGGCGTGGGCACCCTTTTTATCATTTTGGGCATTTTCGCCTATTCCAACCATTCCTTGGGAAAGGACATCACCTTTATGGTCGTGGGCATGTTCTTTTTATTTGTCCTTTGGTTTGCTTTGTATGCCTTCGGGCGTTTGGGTAAATCAAAAGGAGAAGGACAGATGGATCAGTTGAAACAGTTTTTTAGGGGTATCATCTCCGGGTTTCAAAGAATCTAGCCGTTATAGCCAAAACGCCGCAGTTGCTGGGCATTGCTGCGCCAGTTTTTGTTGACCTTCACATAGAGTTCGATATGCACCTGCTTGTCAAAAAATTTCTCCAGGTCTTTTCGGGCTTCCACCCCTACTTTTTTTAAGGCAGAACCTTTGTGACCAATGATAATCCCTTTTTGGGTATCCCGCTCCACCATGATCACGGAACGGATACGGATGATTTTATCGTCTTCCAAAAACTCTTCCGTTTCCACCTCAACTGAATAGGGAATCTCTTTTTTGTAGTGGAGCAATATTTTCTCACGAATGGTCTCGTTCACAAAAAAACGTTCCGGTTTATCGGTCAACTGGTCCTTTGGGTAATAGGGTGGTGCTTCTGGCAACAATTCCAAAATTCGGTTAAACACTTCCTTGACGTTGAAGTTCTCCAAGGCCGAAATGGGATGGATCTCCGCATTGGGCAACAAACCTTGCCAATATTGCATCTGTTCCTCCAACATGGCCTGATCGGAAGTATCGATTTTATTGAGCAACAGCAAAACGGGAATCTTACTGTTCTCAATTTTTTTGAAAAAGGCTTCGTCCTTCAATGCTTTCTCCCCTATTTCCACCATGTAGATAAGGATGTCTGCATCTTCAAATGCGGATTTTACGAAATCCATCATGGATGTCTGGAGCTCATACGCCGGTTTAATGATTCCGGGGGTATCCGAAAGAATTACCTGAAAATCCTCCCCGTTCACAATACCTAAAATCCGATGTCGGGTAGTTTGCGCCTTGGAGGTGATGATGGACAATTTTTCACCCACAAAGGCATTCATCAATGTGGATTTGCCCACATTGGGATTCCCGATGATATTTACAAAACCTGACTTATGCGCCACCTTTCTTCAATTTTTTAAAATATTCCTTGGATGCTGCGTTCACCTTGGGCGAAAGGTACAAAACTGCAATCATATTGGGTATCACCATAAGGGCATAGGAAAGGTCGATAAGATTTTTTACCAACTGAAGGGAAGCTACTGCGGCGAAGACCACCATTATCACAAAAAAGACATTGTACCATTTTCCAATTTTGGGGTTGGTCAAAAAAGAGAGACTCTTCACACCATAATAGGAATAGGTAAACAAAGTTGAAAGCGCAAAGGCCGTTACAATAACCATCAATAGTACATCCCCGATGCCATACAATGTTTTTTCAAAGGCAGACATGGTCATGGTAATGCCGCTCCCATCTTCTAAATAGGCCCCACTAAGGATAATCACTATTGCGGTGAAGGTACAGACCATGATGGTATCAATAAACGGGCCCAACATGGCCACCAATCCCTCTTTGGTTGGCTCATCATTTTTTGATTGACCGTGGTACATGGGCGCACTTCCCAAACCTGCTTCGTTGGAAAACATGGCTCGGCGCACCCCAATGATCACCAATCCCCAAAAACCACCGGTAACCATAGTATCAAAATTCCAAGCCTCTACCAAGATCATTTTTAGGGCGGGGAAGACCTCCCCAGCATTGCTTGCCATTACAAATACCACTGCCAGCAGATATACACCCACCATAAAAGGCACAATGGCCGAAGCCACCTTGGCGATTTTGGTCAAACCCCCAAAAATGACAATGGACGTGATAATTGCCAAGAAAAAACCAATACCGAGTTTCCAATTATATTCACTGGCAGCCAATAGCGTTTCATGGGGTTTTACCACTCCCATAAAGGCTTCGGTAAACTGATTGGCCGTGAATACACCCAAAAAACCAATCATGCCACAAATACTGAAAAAAATGGCCATGGGCTTTGCCCATTTCCCCATTCCCAATGTGATGTAGAACATAGGGCCTCCTTGTAGATGCCCTTCAGAATCGGTTCCCCGGAACATAATGGCCAAACTTCCCGAATAATATTTGATGCCCATCCCCAAAAGGGCGGTCATCCAAATCCAAAATACCACCCCAGGTCCTCCATCATGGATGGCAATGGCCACCCCGGATATATTTCCCAGCCCAACAGTAGCCGCTACCGCAGCCGATAATGCCTGAAACGAACTTACATCCCCTTTGGCATTCTTATCGTCGTACTTACCTGCTACCACCGCAATGGCATGACCAAAATAACGGTAGGGTGCAAACTTGGAATAGAAGACCAAAAAAAGACCGCCGCCAATAAGGAGAATGAACATAGGCCACTCCGTGTAAGGTAGCAGGGAAGAAATAAACTCGTTGATAGTATCCATAAAGATTGAAAAATTCACAAGGTAATCATTTTAACCCAAGCGAAGGAATGCATCCAAGAACTTCAAGTCGCCCAAAAGTTTGCCCTTTGGTGCATTTGGGTATCATCAAAAGTTTTTTCCCTAAATTAGATTTTAAAACAAAAGCTATGGGAAGGAAACTGCGTATTCTGTCAGGATTTTTTTTGTTCCTGTTCAACTTGGGCTGTAATAATGACCCAGCTCCAGTAGAAAATTACTACACCATCACCATAACGGCAGATACCGGGGGCATGGTGGATGTTGACTCGGGCCTCTACATTGAGGGAACCGAACTTTCCATCACCGCAACACCGGACGCCAACCATGAATTTGAAAAATGGGAGGGAGATTTGGAATCTACCTCGGCTACACTTTCCATTACAGTGGACAAAGCGCTTAATCTACATGCCAGTTTTACAGAAGTGGTGGAGGAACCAGAAGACCCTGATGCCGAAGTCACCATTTTCAATGCGGATTTAATAGATGATTCCGGTTTCATCCTTGCCATAGAAAATGGTCAGAATAGCTGCTACCTGTTAGACCATGAAGGAAACAAAGTATTCGATTGGACTTTTGACAGGGTATTGGGCCAGGATATTGAACTCACTCCAGAAGGAACGCTTTTAGGACTTTTCAAAGATGATACTTCACCTGTTGCCTTCGGGGGTCAAAGTGGCATTATCAGGGAAATAGACAAGGATGGCAACATTATTTGGGAATATATCCTTTCCACCGAAAATGAGATTACCCACCATGACCTGACCCGTTTGCCAAACGGCAATGTTTTGGTGTTGGTTTGGGAAAGAATTCCACTGGCAGATGCCACAGCGGTCGGGTTGAATAGCACTACCGATATTTTTACCGAGAAAATTGTTGAAATAAACCCCGATACGGATGAAGTTGTTTGGGAATGGAAAAGCTGGGACCACATTGTACAAGATTTTAACGATCAATTGGATTCGTTTGGAGACCCGATGACGGAGAAAAACAAGATCAATATCCTATATGCCAATTTAGGGGTTCATGAGTTTGTATCCTCTGGCGATCTAATGCACGCCAACGGTATCGACTATTTACCAGAACAGGATATTATTGCCGTTAGCATCAACTTTTTCAGTGAGGTTTGGTTCATAGACCACAGTACCACCACCGAAGAGGCTGGAACAGGAAGTGGCGGCCAATTTAACAGAGGTGGCGATCTCTTGTATAGATTTGGCAATCAAAGAGTGTTTGGGG
>JAGQZL010000224.1 GCA_020434915.1 Allomuricauda sp.
CTCAAAGTAAAACGTGGAGACTTCCACTCCATCCGAGTTTACCCCAACAGATTTCATCCAACAGGTTTGCCCTTCTCCGGTTTCCACAGTTTTTTGAATGGCATCCGCAATTTGTTTGCCATCCTCACAAGTAAAATTGATTCTACCCGTCGCTTTTTTGGTAAAAGTAGCTTTGTTGTTGGCCACCAACATGGACACTTTTTTGCCGCTCTTTTGGATTTCGTTCATCACCAAAGCGCCCGTGCTCAACTCGGCTGCCATGCCCTGAACCGCCCAAAACATGGATTTGAACGGATTCTGATTGATCCATTTATGCTTTACAGAGGTAACTGCCTTCTGCTCATCAATATATTTTAACCGAATGCCTGTCCACCAGGCCGAAGGCAACTTTAAAAACGTGAATGTATTGATTTTACTGGGTGTCAGTGCCATAATTGTTATTTAAGATGCCTAAAAATAGCCAAAATTCATGGATTTGATTGTGTTAATATTTTGTTAATTTATAGTACTTTGTTTTGCATAGTACTGTCTTTTGGATATATATTTGCATGGTAAGCTAATAGGTTAACCCATTTATACACTAAAATCATCAATCAAAAATGGCAACTACATTGACCAAACACGAACGAAACTTATCCGCGATCATTCACGCGTCCACCTTCTCCAAGTATTTTATTCCCTTTGGGAACTTTATACTTCCGTTGATCTTGTGGACTGCGAACAAGAGGGAGCATGCCTTTGTGGATTATAATGGTAAACAGGCACTCAATTTTCAGATCAGCATGTTATTGTATTCCATCATTGCAGGTTTGCTTACCATTCCCTTCTTTATTGGATTTTGGCCTGACTTGTTCGATTGGGACCTGTTCGGTTTTCACCGCTTGCACAACCTGAACAATCTGAACATCCACATTGACAGTGACGATTTTAAATTTGGAAGGGTGTTTTGGCCCGTAGGAATTACAGGTCTGTTGCAAGGAGGGTTGGCCATTGTGAACATTGTGTTCACCATCTTGGCAACCATCCGTACCAATGAAGGACAGTACTTTAAATATCCGTTCACCATTAAATTCATCAAGTAATGAGCTGGACAAAATCAATATCGACATTGTTTTTCATGGGTATCTCAACTTTGTTGGGAGCACAGATAGGAACTGATTCGGAACTGTACAAAACCCTTCAGTCCAAGGACAGTATTTTGTTCGATGCCGCTTTCAACCGTTGTGACCCGGATACTTTGGAGTCTATTTTTACGGAAGACTTTGAATTCTACCATGACAAAGGCGGATTAACGGATAGCAGGGATGCCTTCCTTCAACCCCTTAGAGATAATTGTGCTGAAAGAGACCCCTCTGCTCCCCAGTATTCCAAAAGGATATTGATCAAAGGAAGTTTGGAAGTATACCCAATGTACAAGAACGGGGAGCTGTATGGGGCCATACAACACGGGGTACACCGATTTGAGTTCTTGAATGACAAGAATGAATACCAGAAAGGCGACATAGCAAAATTCACCCATGTGTGGGTATTGCAAGATGGGCGATGGAAAGTAAAGAGGGAACTGAGCTACGACCATCATTTACAAACGGAATAATTAGCATCACATCAATCAAAAAATAGGAGTTTAATCATCAATCAAAAAACGAAAATCATCAATTCAATCAATCAAAGAACGTTTCCACTCCCCTGCTCATCACAGGGGACTGGAGTGGAAACCTGACCAAACCAAGTTTGGCAAATCAAAAACGAACAGTTAATTTAATAGAACCATGAAGTTATGAACATAGAAAACACAAAAGCACAGATGCGCAAAGGGGTTCTGGAATACTGCATCCTGTCCATCCTTAAGGATGACGACAAGTATGCCTCCGAAATTCTGGATGCCCTTAAAGACGCTAAGATGCTGGTAGTGGAAGGTACCATATACCCTTTGCTCACAAGGCTGAAGAATGCTGGGTTGCTCAACTACCGTTGGGAAGAATCCACTTCTGGACCACCACGCAAATATTATGCGCTGACAGAAACAGGCCGACTGTTCCTAAAAGAACTTAACGGAACCTGGGATGAACTTAGAAATGCAGTCAATCTGGTAACCAACACAAAATAGAATCAAAAAATGAACAAGACAGTAAATATAAATTTGGCAAATACGCTCTTCCACATAGACGATGATGCGTATAACAAGCTGAGACGGTACCTCGAGTCCATAAAACGGTCCTTTGCCGGTACCACTGGCAGCGATGAGATCATAGCCGATATTGAGGCCCGGATCGCGGAGCTCTTTTTGGAAAAAATGGAGAACGAGCGACAGGTGATCACCCATAAGGAAGTGGACCAGGTCATCAATGTAATGGGGCAACCCGAAGATTACATGGTGGATGAGGATATTTTTGACGACGAGCACAAAAAGTCGCACACCCAACACGAAAAAAAAAACAAAAAACTCTACAGGGATATTGACCACAAATATATTGGCGGTGTATGTGCCGGCCTGGAACACTATTTGGGCATTGATGCCTTATGGATCCGATTGATCTTTATTCTTTTGGCGGTATTTACCAGCGGTTTTGGATTGATAGCCTACATCCTACTTTGGATTTTGGTTCCCGAAGCCATTACCACCTCGCAAAAATTGGACATGCGGGGAGAGCCCATCAACATCAGCAATATAGAACGCAAAGTTAAAGAGGGGTTTGATGATGTTGCGGACAAAGTAAAAAGTGTTGACTACGAAAAAGTGGGCAACAAGGTCAAAAGCGGCTCCAAGACCTTTTTCGACACCATTGGCGATATCATCTTGTTTCTTTTCAAGGTGTTCGGCAAGTTCATTGGTATCCTGTTGATCATTATTGGAGCTGCCACATTGGTGGGCCTTTTCTTTGGCCTGTTCACGGTTGGCATGTTCGATGTGATCGAATTCCCGGGTGTGGATTTTTATGAAATTGTAAACACCACTGGGGCACCCGTTTGGCTGGCTTCCCTATTGTTGTTCTTTGCAGTGGGCATCCCATTCTTCTTCGTCCTCTATCTTGGGTTGAAGATCTTGGTAACCAATCTGAAATCCATCGGAAACATTGCCAAATTCTCCCTTTTGGGTCTTTGGTTGATCTCCGTAGGTGTATTGATTACCTTAGGAATCCGTCAAGCAGCTGAATTTTCAAATACAGGCAGTGTACATGAACGCGAGCAATTGGTTATGGAGAATGTAACGGACACCTTGGTCATCAAAATGAAGAATCCCGGGTACGAGCATTCCATGGGAGATATACACTTTGGTCGCATGACCTTGACCTATGATGAGACAGATAAGCCATTGCTTGTTTCCGATGAAGTGGAAATAAGGGTACGAAAGTCTGATGATGACAATGTAAACATCACCGTTCGCAAAGATGCCGATGGCAGTTCAATAGTTACGGCCAGAGACAGGGCCAGAAATATCAATTTTGGCTACGAAGTATCTGGTAATGAAATCATACTGGATGAATACTTGATCACTGACTCGTCCAACAAGGCCCGTAACCAAGAAGTGACCATGACCATCACCATTCCCGAAGGCCAGGTGATTCGTTTTGAGGAATCCACCAGAGGGCACATTGCACGCGGTATTCAAAATGACCGTGATTATTACCGAAGCGGCATTGTCGGGTATGTTTGGACCATGGACAAGGACGGAGAGCTGAAATGCCAAAATTGTCCAGAAATTGACGTGGACGAGGACAACGACGGCAATGGCAAGATTATCATCAATGAGGATGGCATTGACATAGACATTAAAGACGAGAATGATTCTTTTGAGATGAAAATCAACGAAGATGGCATTAAAGTCAAAGCAGGAGAAAAAAGCAACAATTGAGAAGTAGTATTTGACAGTTGAGTCAATCAAAATTCAAATCACACACATTTAAACAGACATTTACACTGAGTTTATTCAGTCAATCAAATTAAATTTTCAAAATCAATCAATAATAGATGCCCAGTAAAGCTGAGCATAAAAAACGACAATCATGACAACACTAGCAAGATTAGCAATCGCAGTACTCCTTTCCCTATTCGCATCGTCCTGTATGATGGATGTGAACTTTGGGCATGGCAAGACCGGAAACGGCGAAATAGTTGAAGAAAGCAGGGGCGTTTCCGAGGACTTTACCGAAATTTTGGCCTCTGAGGGCATTGATGTATTCGTAACACAGGATTCTGAATTTAAGATTTCCGTGGAAGCGGATGAGAATATCATCGACCTTATTGGAACCGATATCAGGGATGGCAAGTTAAAAATCCATGCCATTGAGAATATTGGCCGGGCCACCAAAAATGTATATGTTTCCCTTCCACGCATCACCGCTTTGAAGAGCTCCAGTGGCGCAGACCTTGTGGTTCAGAACGTTGTGGAGTCCGAAAGCATTGAGTTGGATGCAAGCAGCGGCTCAGACCTTCGGGTGGAATTGGTTGCCAATGAGGTAAGTGCCGATGCCAGTAGCGGTGCCGACATTAAAGTATCTGGAAAGGCCGATGTCCTTTATGCCGATGCCAGCAGTGGTTCCGATATCAAGGCAAGGGAGCTTACCGTGAAAAGATGCAATGCAGATGCCAGTAGCGGCGCGGATATTTCCGTAAACGTATCCGAATCCTTGGTGGCAGATGCCAGCAGTGGAGCCGATATCACTTATAGTGGAGATGCAAGCGTCCAGACCAAAAAATCAGTTTCCGGAAGCGTACGGAAATATTGATACATACACCAATCACAAAAGTTGGGGCCCATTGAAAATTCAATGGGCCTTTGTCTTTATAAACAGCGCCCGAAACGCTATCTTAGCATCTCTTGAAAACTCGAATATTGATGCAGATTACCCTAAAAAAATACGTTCTTCAACTTGCACATACCTTTACCATATCCAGAGAGTCACACGACACCCAGGACACCATGATCGTGGGTCTTTCCCATGAGGGTAAAACAGGGTATGGTGAAGCCACTTCCAATCCGTATTA
>JAGQZL010000225.1 GCA_020434915.1 Allomuricauda sp.
GTGTAGTGGAATTGTGGGAGTACCATACCAAAAAGAGCCCAAAGGCTATGGGAACAAAAATCTTAAGGAATTTTTTCAGGGATTTGCCCAAAATCAGTTGAGTAGATTGGTGGCTTCGTTGGGGAAGACCAATGCCGGATTGAAGGTTTTTGCCTCCTCAATGTCCATCCAGGCATAAGTGATCAGTATCAATACGTCGCCCACGGCCACTTTTCTGGCGGCTGCGCCGTTAAGGGTAAGTTCCCCGGAACCTCGTGGCCCTGGAATGGCATAGGTTTCCAATCGTTCCCCGTTGTTGTTGTTCACGATCTGCACCTTTTCGCCCCGGATGATATTGGCGGCATCCATCAGGTCTTCATCAATGGTGATGCTTCCAATATAATTTAGGTCCGCGCCGGTTACCTTTACCCTATGAATTTTAGACTTTACAACTTCTACTTGCATGGTGCAAAATTATCAATTCAATCTTAGATTATCAATTAAACGCACTCCGTCTGCATAAACGGCAATAAACGCCCTGTATTTTTGGTTGTCCTGCTTTTTTAACATGGGGGTCAAAGTGGCCTCATCGGCAATTTCAAAATACTCCAGGTCAAAAAGTGGGTTTTTGTCAAATTCGGATTTTACCCAATCCGCTATGTTTTTAGCATTTTCCGTGCCAAATTTTGATTTGGCGGTTTCCAACGTCAAGTAAATGAAATTGGCTTGTTCCCTAGTCGTTTTGGATAACCTTTCATTACGGGAACTCATGGCCAATCCGTGGGATTCCCTTTCAATGGGGCAACCAATAATGGTGTACGGCAACTTTTTTAATTCTGCCATTTTTCGGATAATCTGCAACTGCTGAAAATCTTTTTCTCCAAAATAGGCTTTGTCCGGTGCCACGGTTCGTAATAAAAGTTCAACAATGGTGCCCACACCATTAAAATGACCATCTCTGAATTCCCCTTCCATCACTTTGTCCAAGCCATCAAACTCATATGATTGGGATTTTATGTTGTCTCCATAAATCTCATCCACGGTGGGGGCAAAAATAATGACCTGATCGGATACATTTTCCAAAAGGGCCACATCCTTTTCCAGACTTCTTGGATATTTTTCCAAATCGTCCTTTTTGTCAAATTGGGTGGGATTGACAAAAATACTCACAACTACCACATCATTTTCGGAAAGAGCCTTTTTTACCAAGGAGATATGGCCCGCGTGAAGTGCGCCCATAGTGGGCACAAGGCCTATTGTACGTTTTTTGCCACGCACATCGTCCAAGTGGGAAACCAGCTCTTTTTTATGGTGAAATAGGCGCATATCCAAGTTTAAAAGCGTGCAAAAATACTATAAATACTGGTAATCAGCATAATTTTTGTACTTTTGCAGCTACGTTTTTCGGATAAACAAAAGAAAGTGTTTATGAATGGCAAAAAGATATTGTTTGTATCTTCTGAATTAGTTCCTTACCTCCCAGAGAATCCAGTTTCCTTAATGTCGTATGAAGCGCCTAGAATGGTGAACAGCAGCGGGGGACAAATACGCATTTTTATGCCGAGGTATGGAAACATCAATGAAAGAAGGCATCAATTGCATGAGGTAATACGTTTATCGGGGATGAACTTGGTCATCAACGACATGGATATGCCCCTTATCATTAAAGTGGCATCCATTCCAAGGGAACGAATCCAAGTCTATTTTATAGACAATGAGGAATATTTTAAAAGAAAGGCCACCTTCAAGGATTCCGAAGGCAATTTATTCCCGGACAATGATGAGCGTGCCATCTTTTTTGCCAAGGGTGTGGTGGAAACCGTAAAGAAATTGAACTGGTCGCCGGATATCATCCATGTGCACGGTTGGATGGCTTCCCTGTTGCCATTGTATTTGAGAAAGTATTATGAGGATGAGCCTTTGTTCTCTGAAAGCAAGATTGTTACATCGGTATACGGGAAAGGGTTTGAAGGGGAACTTGATAGCGAGATGATCAATAAAATTGCGTTTGACGGGATTGATAAAGAAGGCATAGCCGCCCTTGTAAAACCCGACTATAATAATTTGTTAAAGGTTGCCGTAGATCATTCCGATGCCGTTATTTTAGCCGCGGAGGATTTGTCGGATGACCTAAAAAGCCATATTGACAAACTTTCCAAGCCCGTACTGCCCTACGTTTCATTGCAAGAAGCAGAGGAGGCATACACAAATTTCTATAAAACAGAGGTTTTAAAATAAATTGAATGAGATTTTCCAGAATCATTAAAGTTTCAGCTTTGGTTGGAACTTTGTTTGTGCTGATAGCTTCTTGTGAAGATGAACTGGACACCATTGGTGAAGGTGTTATTGCGGGCGAGCCCTTTACCACGGGGAAAGTGGAATACGATGTTTTTGCCTATAACAAGGGAATTACCGCTATACAGACCAATAGGCTTCCTTTATACCAATTAGGAACGTTCAGCGATCCCATTTATGGTAAAAGAAGTGCCAGTATATTGAGCCAGCTTTCCTTGCCCAACCGTACAGGAAACCCAACCTTTGGGGATTTGACCCAGACTGCGGAAGACAATGCGGATTCTGACGACCTTGCTTCAACGATTGAAGAAAACGAAACGGTGAAGGAAGTTTACCTGTACATTCCGTTTCAGTTGCCTCCCTCGGGAGATAGTGATGGGGATGGCATTGATGATGTTTTTGAGGCGCCGGAAGACGTGGATGATCCAAACTCCGATTGGGACAATGATGGCGTGACCGATAATCAGGAACGAGTGAATGGATCTAATCCATTTGACCCCAATGAAGATGGTTCTGAAAGTGATTTTGTGGCGAACAACTATGCCAACCTATTTGATTTGGACAGTATTTATGGTGATAGAACCCAATCCTTTAATCTTATAGTGTCAAGGTCCAATTATTTTCTTCGTGATCTAGATCCAAACTCTGGTTTTGAGGAGGCACAGGAATATTATTCCAACCAAGATTTTTCCAGTTTTATCGGAGAAGAGCTTTTTAATGGGGAAGTAACCATAAGTGATGAGGAAATCCTGTTTTATGGGGAAGATGATCCTGATACTGACGATGTTGATGAATCCACTCGGGTTTCTAGCAGGTTGAACCCAGGTATTAGAGTGCCCCTGAACCCTGATTTTTTCCAAGAAAACATTTTGGACAAGGAAGGTCAAGCGGAACTTTTGAGCCAGTCCAATTTCAACAACTTTTTAAGGGGGATACATTTTACCGGAACGGATTTGGAAGATTTAATGTTCCTATTGGACCTTTCAGAAGCCAACATTACCATTACCTATGAGTATACGGATTATGATTCGGAGGAGGAAACCACCACTACCGCTGAAAAGGATTTTGTGCTCAGTTTCTTGGTTAATGATTCCAACGGGATTGCAGGAAATGCGGTGAACGTTTTTCAAAACGAGGCACTCTCGCCAGAGATTGCCGGACTGTTGGACAATGGGGAGAATGCATCCAGAATATATGTGAAAGGGGGACAGACCCTTGCAGAAATAAGATTGTTCGATGCCCTGGAAAATGGCGGTTCCGATATCATCGATCAGATCAAATCAAATAAGTGGGTGATCAATGAGGCCAATCTGGTTTTTTATGTGGATCGCGAAACCTTGGGTCAATCAACAGAGAACCCTGAGCCTCCTAGACTTTATTTGTACAATGCGGAGACCAATTTACCCCTGTTTGTTTCATCCAATGAACCCAATACTCCCAATACCACTTTAAATCCATTGGATTTTTATCCCAATCATGATGGTGTGATCCAGAAAGAAAATGGTTTGGGGACCAAATATACCATCAGGATTACGGAGCATATCAATAACATTATAGTAAGGGATTCAGCAAATGCCACACTGGGCTTGACATTGACACCGAATATTGCCATTACGGCGGTACAGGAAGCAATGGACAATTCTGCCCAAGGAACGGATTATCCTGTGGCGGCTGCGCTTAGTCCTTTAGGTACAGTGCTTTATGGGAGCAATGTCTCTGTTGCGGAAGAGGCAAAGAAACTGAAGTTGGAGATTTTCTACACACAGACCAATTAAATTACGCCCCTTTAAAGATTATTCTTGGACTTTCATCGTTTTATAAGTCCAGAAAGGTTGTTTTTCACGTATACAATTTAAATTTGATGACCATTGACCCCCAAATGGTGGTAATTAACTAAAAAAAATCTTATGTGTGGAATAGTTGGCTACATTGGCCATCAGGATGCTTATCCTATCATTATCAAAGGTCTACAACGGTTGGAATACCGAGGTTACGACAGTGCGGGAATAGTGCTGTTTGACGGTGAAAACACCCATCTTTCCAAAACAAAAGGAAAGGTAGAGGATCTAAAAAGTAAAGCAGAAGTTTCAATCCCAATAGATGGAAAGCTCGGATTGGGCCACACAAGATGGGCCACACACGGTGTTCCAAATGATGTGAACTCACACCCACATTATTCCAATTCAGGGGATTTGGTGATTATCCACAATGGGATTATCGAAAATTACGAGTCAATCAAACAGGCCCTTATCAAAAGAGGGTATACCTTCGAGTCTGACACCGATACCGAAGTCTTGGTCAATTTGATTGAAGAAATTAAGAACAAAGAAGGTGTAAAACTTGGGAAAGCGGTTCAAATAGCTCTTAACCAAGTGGTTGGGGCCTATGCCATTGCCGTTTTTGATAAGAATAAGCCTGACGAGATTGTGGTTGCAAAATTAGGTAGCCCCCTTGCCATCGGAATTGGGGAAAATGAATATTTCATTGCCTCCGATGCCTCTCCATTTATTGAGTTCACGAACAATGCCGTCTATTTGGAAGATGAGGAGATGGCCATTATACGCATAGGCAAGGAAATCAAACTTCGCAAAATAAAGGACGATGCCATTGCATATCCCAACATTCTAGAACTTCAACTGAATCTGGAAAAGATAAAAAAAGGAGGATACGACCATTTCATGCTCAAAGAAATCTA
>JAGQZL010000226.1 GCA_020434915.1 Allomuricauda sp.
CGAATTATCCAGCAAAGGCTATATTATTCCGGGATTGGGTGATGCCGGGGATCTTTGTTACGGCGTTAAATTGTAAGATCAAAGCAGGATCTCCACCACCTCGTAGAGTGTGGGAACATGGCAACTCCAGTCCAACTGTTCTTTTATTTTTGACTTATAGGCGTCCAACGAGTCTTGCTCCCCATGGATTAAAAATACCTTTTCGGGTACATTCTTGATGGAACCCATCCAATGCAACAATTCCTCTTGGTCCGCATGGGCGGATAAACTTTCCAGATGGTGGATTTTTGCCTTTATTGGGATGTGTTTCCCGAAGATTTTAAGCTCGGTTGACCCTTCCAACAACTTTCTTCCCCTAGTTTCCTCGGCCTGATAGCCCACCAAAAGAATGGAAGTAGATTCCATATCGCCCAATTGTTTGATGTAGGTGAGCACCCTGCCCCCGGTTACCATTCCACTACCCGCAATTACAATCTTGGGTCTTGGGTCATCAATGGTTTCCCATGTTTCCCCATAGGAACTTACCAAGGTAACATGATTGCACATGTTGTGATATTCGCCTATGGAAAGCTTATGCCATTCCGGGAACTGCGCAAAAACCTCCAGCACATTGATTCCCATGGGACTGTCTACAAAAATTGGAATGTTGGGAATCAGGTTTTTATCATAAAGTTTCCAAAGTTGGAACATCAAGGATTGTAACCGCTCCACGGCAAAGGAAGGTATGATCAATACACCTCTATTCTGCAAAGTGTGGTCTACCAGTTCCTTCAATATGCCTTGTACATCCTCTTCCGGATGCAACCGGTCCCCATACGTACTTTCCACAAACAGATAATCAGCCCATTGGGGCTGCTTGGGTGGGTCGAGCAAATCATCTTGTTGTCTGCCCACATCCCCTGAAAAAACAAAAACTTTTCCAAAAAGCTCCAATTCAAGATAGGTGGAACCGATGATGTGCCCATTGAAAAGGAAACGTACACTACAATTTTCCGAAAGCCGGATTGGTTTCCCTTCTTCAATACTTCTTAAAAATTTGAGGGTAAAGGCCACATCTTTTTGGGTATACAGTGGAAGGGCCGGGTTGTGTTTGCTATACCCCTCTTCATTGGCCCTTTCAGCTTCCTCTTCATGGATCTTGGCACTATCCTCCAAAATGATTTTGGCAATTTCCAAAGTAGGGGCCGTTCCGAGAATATTGCCCCGAAACCCCTGTTTCACCAACAAGGGAAGATACCCGCAATGATCTAAATGGCCATGGGTCAGCAGGACCACATCTATTTTGGAGGCATCTATAGGCAAAGGTTCCCAGTTTTGTTTCCGCAGTTCCTTGGTTCCTTGAAAAACGCCACAATCCACCAAAATCTTGATTTCTTCCGTTTCCAGATAAAACTTGGAACCCGTAACGGTTCCGGAACCTCCAAAAAAATGCACCTTGAGCTTTCTCATCTATCAATCTATATGTGGCACAACGATTTCATTTCGTTCAGTATCCGTTCTTTTCTTCCATTGGAAACCCCCAAGTGGTCCAAAAAATAGCTTTCCTGCATCAACTGCCTGCAAAGGACCACATTCCTTTCCAACAAAAAATGTTTTTCCCTATTGGACAACAACGTGGAAACGGTTATGGGATACAGTCGTAATCGGTCAATTCGGTCCTTGAGCCCATCACCATGGGGATAGTCCCAACTGAGCAGATACAGTCCCGCACATGTTCCATATTGGAGGGCATCTTCGGTAAAACGGGTATTGGTGATCACCCAACCTAAAGTTCCCTCAAAATTCTTATCCTTCCTGTTTTCCAAGGGACCTTTGACATCCATATACCTTGAACGCACATAGAGCGGAATCTTCACATTACACTTGAGCCCGTCCTCCCCATGGAATTTACACTCGACAATGTTAAGGGTACCATTCTTTTGGGCCAAAATGTCAATTTCGTGGGAAACACACTCCCCTTTTAACACCTCCCCTACTTTGGTTTCGTATCCCGAATAATGTAGAATACCACTCATAAAACGTTCAAAAGGAAATCCTGTCGGTCCCAGTTCGTAAATGGCTTTCTTCAATTTATATTTGGAAGCGTATACCGATTTCTTCTTTTTGAGCAAGGCAAAAGCCCTGTTATGTATTTCCCGGGTGGTGATTCCTGGGTATAGTTCGTCCTGCACGCGCTGCACGATCTCCTCAACCATGGCATCGCTTGCGCCGCTGTGCCGCAACGAATTTTTCAACTTCCCTACCGAAAATCGGACCTTTTCCCCTGTGGACTTTGTAATATCAAATGGTTGTACTGCCATACTACTAATTTACGTAACCTTTTCTTCGGGAACCAATCAAATCCCTCCATTCTGATTTAAATCATTTACTGGTATTGGTCTGGTGGACTACCTTGTTGTACTAATTTGAATGCTATGAAAAAGTCCATTTTTTTTACCCTGCTACTTTTGGCCGTGATGGTATTTCAGTCATGTGGCCCGGTGATTGTCTCACATCGATTGGCAGACCCGCCTCCCCCATGGTTCTACCCTCACAGGGTCCAAACCGTGAGGTATGTTTTCTTCCCAGAGTTCAGTATTTATTATGACCTATCCTCAAGGACCTATATTTATTTGGACGGAGGGGTTTGGGTAAGACACAGAGTACTTCCCGCCCCCTATCGAAACTATGACCTAAGCAGGTATCGGTACGAAAGGATCCGCAACTACTACGATGATGATATTAAACCCTATCATGATCAGAACAACTCCAATCGGGGACGTAGCAACGCGAATGTAAAACGCAGGACCAACTAGTGGCGCCGTCAGTTCTTTCAAAATTGACCGAAGTCATGAAAAAACAAAAGGTAATGTGATTACCTTTGGCTCCAAAGAATTTTTTTATGCTCAATTCGGAAAAAATAGGAAATGAATTCTACCAAAATCTTGGAAAACTCTTTTATGTAGTTGCCATGGCCGACGAGAATGTAAGATCTGTGGAGATAAAACGGTTACGGAAATACGTGCGTCAACACTGGTTGGAGTTGGATGGCTTTGAAGATGAATTCCATACCGATGCCGCATACCAAATAGAGATTGTCTTTGATTGGTTGGAGGCCGAGGAAAAAGGGGTGAATGATTATTTTTTGGAATTCGAGGAGTTTTACAAAGATCATCCGGAAAAGTTTTCTCCAAAAGTGAAAAAATTGATTTTGGAAACTGCAGAATCCATCGCCAGCTCATTTGCCGGAACCAACAAGTCCGAGATGTTGGCTATCTTTAAACTTAAATCACTCTTTGAACACTGATATGTCTCTATCGGATTTTATTGATCACACCAACCTAAAAGCCACGGCAACCCCTACTGATATTGAACACCTGTGCAATGAAGCAAAAACCTACGGTTTTTATGCGGTTTGTGTAAATGGCTGCCATGTACCCTTGGTCAAAGAACAACTTCAGGGATCACCAGTGAAAATTGCAGCCGTTGTTGGTTTTCCCCTGGGAGCCATGTCCACCAAGGCAAAAGTTTTTGAAGCCAAGGAATGTGTGGGGAACGGGGCCAACGAAATTGACATGGTCATCAACATTGGTTGGTTGAAATCGAAAATGCATGATGCGGTCCGGGATGAAATCAGGACCATTAAAACGGCTATTGGAGACAATATCCTAAAAGTAATCATCGAAACCTGTTACCTTACCCAGGAAGAAAAGGAAATTGCCTGCTCATTGGCTGTTGAGGCCGGTGCGGATTTTGTCAAGACTTCCACCGGTTTTGGTACGGGAGGAGCTACTTTTGACGATGTAAAACTGATGAAGCGAATGGTTGGGGACAAAGCCCAAATCAAAGCTTCAGGAGGTGTAAAGGACAAAGAGACCGCCCTAAAATATATAGAACTTGGAGTATCAAGAATAGGGACTTCCTCCGGTCCATCATTAGTAAAGTAACACCCGCATGAGTATACATATAGAAGCCAAAAAAGGAGAGATTGCGGAAACGGTCCTTATGCCCGGTGACCCCCTGAGGGCCAAGTGGATTGCGGAGACATTTTTGGAGAATCCTGTCTGCTACAACCGAATTCGGGGTATGTTTGGCTATACCGGCACATACAAAGGCAAAAGGGTCTCCGTACAGGGAAGCGGTATGGGCATGCCTTCTGCCATGATCTATTTCCACGAGCTTATTAATGATTATGGAGTAAAAAACATTATCCGTGTAGGTTCAGCGGGTTCCTATCAAGAACATGTGAAATTGAACGATGTGGTCTTGGCCATGTCCGCATCTACCACTTCCGGAATGAACAATTCCCGGTTCATCAATTCCGACTACTCTCCCACAGCCAATTTCGAGCTCTTTCAAAAAGCCGTCAACTACGCCCAAGCCAACAATATTCCTATCAAAGCTGGGAATATTTTATCCTCTGATGAATTTTATGGCGACAATCCAGAGGAATACAAACTTTGGGCCGAGTATGGGGTTTTGTGTGTGGAAATGGAAACTGCAGGCCTTTATACCATAGCTGCCAAATACAATGTACGGGCATTGACCATCCTTACCATTTCCGATTCCTTGGTCACCGATGAAAGCCTTTCTGCCCATGACAGGCAGACCACATTTCATGATATGGTGGAAATTGCCTTGGCGGCGGCTATTTCTTAAAAAACCTTCTCAATTCGGATAATTTTCAAGTCCTTTTTAAGCATGTGGCCAATTGTTTATCTTTAGTGAAAACTGACAAAGCAAAAACTATGCGCATTATTTCATGGAACGTGAACGGCATAAGGGCCGTGGTAAAAAAGGATTTTTTTGAGAACATTGCGAAAATGGGGGCGGATATTCTTTGCCTACAGGAAACCAAGGCCCAGGACCATGAGGTGGAAAATGAACTTTCCGCGCTGACGGATTTTGAATCCTACTATAACTCGGCAGAGAAAACAGGCT
>JAGQZL010000227.1 GCA_020434915.1 Allomuricauda sp.
GAAACGTTCTCGGCCGGAAGTTTCACGGTAATGGAAGAAAGTCCTTCGGCCTTTTGGGTACAGCGTTCATGCTTGAAATATTTTTCAACCACCCCATCCATGGAATTGCTGATGACTATATTTATTTCATTCACCCCCCTGGACGAAGTATAGAACACATCCTGATTGGCATTCACTTCCTCCAGCAATTTGGCTTGATGTTCCAAGATGGTATCGGATGCCAAAAAAGTATAGTCAGAAAGGTTGGAACGAACAGTAATTTCCCCAATATTCTTGAGGACCTTCACAATTTTATGGGTAGCCCTGAACTCCAAATCGTCAGACAACCGTTTCAATGCCATCACAATGGCCCCATCCTTTACGTCTTTGCCCAACTCATCGGCAATTTCCGGTTTAATTTGTCTAGATAAAGAAGTAAGGTTGATAATTCCTTGGGCCAAGGCGCTTTGCAAGAAAGGTTTTTTCTTTATGTAGTGTTCAACTACGGCAGAAATTGTTTTCATTGTTCGTTCAGTTTTGAACAAAAATAACATATTGTTATAAAACAAACAAATGGTTAAAAATGATAGAATGCATTTTCAATGTGTTCAATTTCAGTTTTTTTAGGACTTTTTATCACCTTTATAAGGTCAAAACGCACTTCCACGTCCAAGTTCTTTTCCACTACAAATTGATTGGCGGCCATGGTTAACAAGCGGATTTTCTTTGGACTGATTACTGTTGAAATATCCTCCAAAAACCCCATGTTTCTTGACTTTACCTCCACAATGGCCAGAATTTCCCCTTTCTTGGCAAGAATGTCTATCTCCGCATTCAGGTAGCGGTAATTCTGGGCCAGAATCGTATAGCCTTGCTCCTTCAGGTAATCAATAGCATTTTGCTCTCCGAGCTTTCCAAATTCGTTGTGTGTTGCCATACAAAAAATGCAATATCAAAAAAAATTGTGCATTTCATCGAAAAATTTGGTAGTTCAAGGACTTTGCTACGTTAAGATTGTAATTTGTTGGCCCAATTGAACCACATCCAACATTAGCATAAACATATAGTTGCCCCAAAACTATGTACCTAATTAACGCCAGACATTGCTATGGAGTACTTCATCAATTGTAATTCCTCAACTTTGGCGCCGTATACTACTCCATTGGATGAGTTGCGTGCGGCCCATTTGTACCGGAGGCTTGGTTTCAGTGCCTCAGTACAGACCATAAATGCCGCTGTTGGACAAACGGCAGATTCCTTAGTGGACAACTTAGTGAACCAAGCACTAGCTGCCCCCGTGATTCCAGCCCCTACATGGGCCGATTGGACCGAAGCCGATTATCCAGCAGACGATGACCTTGCCGGACAAATGCGAAGGGCACAGATAGAAGAGTTCAAGATTGCCTATGGAAATGCACTTTTGGACAACGGCTTATTAGACCGTATGAGTTTCTTTTGGAGCAATCACTTTGTTACCCAACTGAATACCTATAACTGTCCCCAGTTCCTATACTATTATATCAATTGCCTACAGCGGAATGCCTTGGGCAACTTCAAGACTTTCACCAGTGAAATTGGGCTTACCAGTGCCATGTTATATTATTTGGATGGGGTTCGCAACCGCGGAAACAATCCCAATGAGAACTATGCCAGGGAGCTCTACGAACTTTTCACCCTTGGGGAAGGAAACAACTACACCAAGGAGGATATCATTGAGACCGCCAAGGCACTTTCCGGATATACCGAAAGAGGTGAGGAGGGTTGTACACAGGTTACTTTTGATCCTACGGAATTCAATACGGACAACAAGACCATTTTTGGCCAAACGGGAAATTGGGGGTATGATGATGTCATTGATATCCTATTTAACCAGCGGCCTGATGAAATAGGTTGGTACATCTGCAAGAAATTGTATGAGTTTTTTATCCACCCTGATTCTACCAATGATGATGGAGGCATTGCCCCCGACATTATAGATGGCTTGGCACAAACCTTTATCTCCAACAATTTTGACCTTGCACCTGTGCTTCGTCAATTGTTTAAGAGTCAACACTTTTTTGACGAAACAGCCATTGGGGTTATCATTAAAAGCCCAGCGGACCTCTACTATAACTTTTTAAAGGAATCCAACTTCACTTATGATGATACCGATGTTTTGAACATGATGGATTCCTGTTCCTTGCTTGGCCAGCAATTTTTTGAACCGCCAGAAGTGGAAGGTTGGCAAAGGGACCGGACTTGGATCAATACCAACTTCATTATTGGACGTTGGTTGACCATGGAAGTCTTTATTGATCGCTTTTTTCAGGATGATCCAGAGCAGTTCCGTACGTTGGCCATGGATGCCGTTGGACCTTCCAACATGAACACGAGTAACCCAGAAATTGTGGTAAGGGCTTTGGTGGACAAGTTTACACCAAAGGGTCTTTTGACGGATGCCGATTTTGAAAAGGCCATGGACGCCTTTAAGATTGATGACGTACCTGAAGAATATTATTCCCCGGATTATATTCCAGGTGGTAACAGCTGGTGGGTCCTTTCATCAAGTATGGAAGTGCCTACACAAGTACATGTCTTGTTACGCCATTTGTCCAGAGAACCCGAATTTCAACTTAAATAACCCTACACCATGTGCGATACCCATAATACCCACGATACATCCCCACACAAAGGCCTGGAGCATGAAGGCCATGACATGGAACACACCAAATGGAGCAGACGTTCCTTTATACAGGCACTCGGAATTGCAGGTTCCGGGTCCATGTTCCTTGGAAGCCATTTAATATCAGCTTCCGCCCCTTCTCCATTGACAGCCGCCGTGGCTGCAGCCGAGACGGACAATATTTTGATCTTGATCAGATTATCCGGAGGGAATGACGGTTTGAGCACCGTAATCCCAATCCAACAATATGATACTTATGCCAACGCAAGGCCCAACATTTACATTCCAGAAAGTAAAGTCCTAAAACTTACCGATGATTTTGGGGTGCCCACCTATATGAGTGCCCTGGAGCCCCTTTGGGGAGATGGCCAGTTCAAGGCCGTTCACGGTGTAGGCTATCAAAACCAAAGTCTTTCCCATTTTACGGGATCTGACATTTTTGCCAATACCGATTTGACAACCACCGGTTTCTCCGGAGAGAATACAGGTTGGATGGGAAGACATTTTGAGGAGCTCTATCCTGACTACCTTATCAATCCACCAGCAGCACCTGCAGCTATTCAAATTGGAAACTTGGCCAACTTGGTTTTTCAAGGAGAGGAGACCAACTATGCCTTTGTGACCAACAATGTGGACCAGTTGGAACAAATAGCCCAGACCGGTTCCTTTTATGAAATAGAAAATGCCCCTTTTGACAATTGTATGTATGGAGATCAACTTCGCTTTTTGAGGGGGGTTGCCAATACCACATACGAGTATGCGGGAATCATCCACGATGCCTACATGGCCGGTCAGAACCAGGTGGAATACCAAGACAATGGTTTTGCAAGACAATTGGCGCTTTTGGCCCGATTGATCAAAGGAAACTTGGGCACCAAGGTATATATGATTTCCATGGGTGGATTTGATACTCACGGAAACCAACCCATCGTCCATGAGCGACTGATGTCCAACCTTTCCGTTGCCATCAATAATTTTTACGAAGATTTGGCCTTCACCCAACAGGACGAAAAGGTATTGAGCATGACCTTCTCCGAGTTTGGACGTCGAATTTTTGAAAACGGTTCCAATGGAACGGACCACGGTAAAGCCGCCCCTACCCTTTTCTTTGGTTCAGGGCTGAGTGGCAGTGCCTTTGTAGGGGAACACCCATCCTTGGATGAACCCAACAACAGGGGTAACCTGGAATACACCATGGATTTCCGGGACCTATACGGTACTGTACTGGCCGAGTGGCTTTGCGTACCAAGGGCATCCGTGGAGCAACATTTATTGGGCCACCCATACCGGGCCATTGATCTAGGCTTTAGCTGTAGCGGAGAAACCCTTGAGGATATTGCCATGGACAATGATCCACCAACATTGCCGGATACTCCGCCAAGCCAAGACCCCAACGACCCTGAAGTGGATATTCTGGATGGTATTGCCCATTCGCCTTATTACCCCAACTCCAGGGCACCACACATTCATTTGGAAATGCCCATGGCAGCCCATGTGGATATTGAACTGTTCAACATTTTGGGACAACGGGTAGGTACCATTTTCAACGAAATGGTCTTGGAAGGAGCCACAGAAATCAACATACGTGAGCGCATGCGCGACACACTGTCCACAGGAAAGTACATTTATAGAATTTCCGTGGCAGGTAAAAAAATGAGTAAATCAGTGATGATTTCCTAAAGAAGCGGGACACTTGTCATCTATTTTCGGATGCCTTCGATAATGCACCCCACACCCCAATTTGGGTCGCATTTTCGGAGGTTTCTTTTTTAGGGTGTATCCCGTTAAATCAGTATTTTTGAGGCCAAATTCCAATTTTTCATGACTCAAGATACTGCTCCTTCAAGATATACCATTACCGCGGCACTTCCCTATACCAACGGCCCCATACACATTGGGCACTTGGCGGGGGTCTACGTTCCAGCAGACATCTATTCCCGCTATTTACGGTTAAAAGGCAACGATGTGGCCTTTGTTTGCGGAAGTGACGAACACGGTGTGGCCATTTCCATGAAGGCCAAAAAGGAAGGGGTTACCCCAAAAGAGATTATTGACAAGTACCACGGTATCATCAAAAAATCCTTTGCCGATTTTGGAATCACTTTTGATAATTATTCCCGCACTTCGGCCCAAGTACACCATGACACTGCCTCCGATTTTTTCAAAAAACTATACGAGCAAAACGATTTTATTGAAGAGGAGACCGAACAATTGTATGATGACGAGGCCAAACAATTTTTAGCCGATCGATTTGTGATCGGTACCTGCCCCCGATG
>JAGQZL010000228.1 GCA_020434915.1 Allomuricauda sp.
AATTTGTCTTTTTCCGGTCTTCATGACGGTGCCGAAAATACTAAATATCCAATTCCAAAAAGTTCTTTTCTGTTTAGTTTGCCAAATTTTCAGTTCAACCGCACAGTTTATTGATTTTATCGGTAAAATCAACAACAATATCTTTAATATAAATTTGTTTGCAATGGAAGTTCTAATTTTACCTCACCACAACACATAGACTATAATCCCGGTATGCTCTTCAATTCTTTTGAATTTCTACTTTTTTTCCCGTTGGTACTGATATTGTACTATGTGTTGCCCCACAAGAACAGGTGGTTATTTTTGTTGGTTTCCAGCTATTATTTTTATGCTTCCTCGGAGCCGTATCTGATTATACTACTGTTGATATCCACTTTAGTGGATTATTATTGTGGGTTGAAGATCGGAGAGCTGGGTGATGGAAAAAAGAAAAAAGCCTATCTATGGCTCAGCATCTTGGTCAACGTAGGAATTTTGGTGACTTTTAAATACCTGTTTTTCTTCGTGGATTCCATGAACGGCTTATTGGAACATTTTGGTGTTGAGGTATCCTCTTCTGAACAAATACAATCGTATCGTATCGATCAAATATTGTTGCCCGTTGGTATTAGTTTCTACACGTTTCAGACAATGAGCTATACCATTGAGGTGTATCGGGGCAACATGCAACCTGAAAGACACTTAGGAAGATTTGCCCTTTTTGTGGCTTTCTTTCCGCAATTGGTGGCTGGTCCTATCGAAAAAGCCACAAGACTACTGCCCCAATTCAAAAAACATATTGTTCCGGACATACAACAGATCAAAAGAGGATTGACCATCATGGCCTGGGGGTTTTTCCTTAAAGTAGTGGTGGCGGATAGATTGGGGGTATATGTGGATGCGGTTTATGCCGATCCCGATGGGAACAAAGGGTTGCCATCCCTATTGGCGGCATTCTTCTTTGTATTCCAGATTTATTTTGATTTTGCGGCCTATACCTACATTGCCATTGGAGCGGCAAAAACAATGGGGATTAACCTAATCAACAACTTTAACAGGCCCTTGTTTTCCCAAAATATCTCCCAATTCTGGCAACGTTGGCATATTTCCCTCACCCAATGGATTCGGGATTATCTATACCGGCCATTAAGAAGAAATGGAAAAATCAACCGGGTGTTCTCGGTTATCATCGTATTTTTTGTCATGGGACTGTGGCATGGTGCAAACTGGACCTTTGTGGTTTGGGGAATCATTAATGCACTGTTCCTGATTGTGGAAGTTGCCACCAATCCCTTCCGAAAACGTATTTTTGATTGGTTGCGGATTCCTGCCAAGATACGGGCTGTTTTAGGATGGGGAACCTCTTTTACATTAATGTTGGTGTCCCTTATTTTCTTTAGGTCACCTACGCTTACAGATGCGCTTAACTTTATCCAAAACTTATTGGTATTGCCCAACCTGCATGTGAACATACTCAACAACTATTTTGAATTGTTCTTGAGTTTTGTGCTCATATTCGGAGTGCAACTAGTTCATTATTTTAAGGGGAACAACAAAATTTATGAACTTGTGGAGAGCAAACCAACATGGCTGAGATGGTCCATGTATGTAAGTTATATAGTCTTAATGGTTCTATTGGGTATCAATAGACAGGGAAGCTTTATCTATTTTCAATTTTGATCAAGGAATGAGGATATTCATATTAAAAATAGTAGTTTTCTGTACGCTCTTGGCATCGGCCTATCTGTTGATGGTACACAAACTATCCGAAGGGTATGTGGACATGTATTATCCAAAATTCACCCAAAAAGCTGGGAGTTTGGTCATTGGCCTATCAAGAGCGGATGAAGGAATAGACCCGGAAACCATCTTGAACAACCTCCCCGAAAAGTCCGACCAATCTTTGGTAAACTTTGCCTCCAACCAGAATTATTATGGTAAGGTGTATATGGATGCCATAAAGGAAAAATTAGATGATAGTGCGGAAAACCGCTTCTTTATACTCTCCATCTCTCCAGGCAGTTTTACCGCCCCAAAGGGATTTGGCACAAAAGGAATTGAGGCCATGGATACCAAAACACCCATTGGCAAGACTTTTGATTTTACCTCGAATCCCAATTACAGTTACATCATGAACTGTTATGGCAGTGGTCTTTACAATGCGTTTTTGGATGTGGATTCAGCAGACAACCTCACCTCACATGACAATGGTTGGAATGAGATTTCACTCAAATCAAACACCTTTACCATCACAAAGGACCTCATGTTTGATTGGAAACGACAGAACCTGGCTTATTTTGAACGTAGATTACCCAAGGAAGAGGTAAAAACCTATCGTCTGGAATGGTTTGGAAAAACTATTGAATATCTAAAAAATAAGGGGACGGTCTTTTTGGTAAGAATGCCGGCGGATGAAGAAATCGTTTCATTTGAAAATGAGCACTTACCCACTTTCAATGCCATGGTGGACAGCGTTGCCAAGGTATACAAAGTTCCTTATCTTGATTATTCAGAGAGTCGACCAGGGTTTGGAACCTATGATGGCTCACACTTGTATTCGGAGACCGCAAAAGAATTTTCGACGATACTGGCAAAGGACATGTCACCTTTTTTAAACAACTAAAATCTTGCTAAAAAGTTTGGACCATATCATCCCAATAAACTTAGATGGACCCTACCACAAAGAGACCTTCCAAAGGATTTGGCTGAAACATTTCCAGCCCAATACTACTCCTATGGAATTTGATTGTTTTAGAGGGGTATCGTTCTTCAGAAAGGGAAATCTCCCTTTATATGCCAATATGGGTGCCACCAATACCAAAAGTGTTGTTTACGGAATGAATGCACAATGCAGTCCAAACAAACTTGGCAAAAATGTTTTTCTGGTTTACGACGTGCCAGATTATCTACAGTTCAATCAACAGCATCCCAAAGGACTCCAATTGAAGTCCATTCCCCAGTACGAAGGCTTTTTTTGCAATTTGACCCATGCAGACACTGTGGAGAGCTATCTTAATACCGCTATCAGCAAAAGCAGCAGGGCCAAGCTCAGAAACTATGAAAATAGACTGAACAAGGAGTTTGAGGTGCATTTTAAAATGGTTTGGGGCGAAATTTCCAATGAGGAATACAAACTGCTCTTTGATCAGTTTCATACCCTTTTGATTCAAAGATTTGAGGAAAAACAAATTGTAAACAACAACTTAGCCCCAACCGAATGGGCCTTCTTTAAAGAGGTTACATTGCCTATGCTACGCAACAAGGAAGCAGGGCTCTTTGTCTCCTACATAAAAGACAAGCCAGTGGCCATTACATTGCTTAACTTTTCGGGCACCCATGTGTACGATGTAATTCGTGTTTTTGATATCGAGTTTTCTCAATACCGCATTGGTAGTATCAGCATCATACACCAATTGGATTGGTGCATCCGAAACAACTTTAAGGTACTCGATTTTTCAAAAGGGTATTATGATTATAAGAAAAGCTGGAGCACCAATTCATACATGTTCCATTACCATATTTGGTACAATCCAAAAAATATGGTCAGCACCTTGATTGCCAATTTATTGGCCCTTACATTTAAGCTTAAATATTGGGCAAGGAAAAAACACCTTTTAAAAACAGTCCATAAAATACGCTATCGAATGGGAAACAAACCCTAAAATGTATTAGCCAAAATGACAAACCTCCCCGAATTTTATAGAGACAACTGCCTTTTCCAGCTTTATCTGGAAAACAAAGTGCATGCCGTCCATCATGGGGAGATTGTGAATACCTTGATAGACCGGCCCATAAACCCAAATTCCATTAGTGGGTTTGGAGAGGAACAAAGAAAGCTCCTAATGATCAAAGATGTTCCGGATTATCTCAAGTTTTCACATTCCATTCCAAAAGACTCCGGAATCATCCGGGTTCCACAGTATTACGGATACCTTGTAAACCTTAAGGGCTACACCAAGGTTGAAGATTTTCTTAAAGACCAGCTCAGCAAACGGAACATCAAAAACCTCTATAGCAAAAAAAGGAAATTGGATGGTCTCGGCGATATTGAATATAGAGTACTTACCGGACCATTGGAGGAATCAGTCTATGCGGACATCTTTGCAGATTTTAAGCAACTGCTGATTGACCGGTTTGACCAGAAGAAAATTTTGAACAGGGACCTGTTCCATTGGCAAGAACTCTACGATTATAGTTACTTGAGATTGGTCAACAAAAAGGCACTCCTATTTGTAATTTACAAAGCGAACAAACCCATCTGTATTGCTTTGAACTATGTTTTGGACCATTCCATGTTCAGTCATATACAGACTTATGATGTGGCATATTCCACATACAACATGGGAGACATCAGTATGTTGTTCCAACTGGAATGGTGCCTTACCAATAATATGCCCATTTTTGACGTTTCTAAAGGGAGTAATCCTTACAAGGAAAAATGGTGCAACCATCGGTACCGCCTGTATTATGAGATTATTTATCCAAAGGATTCCACTATATCAGTGTTCAAAGCTAATCTGTTGGTTGCTAAACTGAAATTGAAACAAAAATTACGGGATATGGGGCTTTTGGGAAACGTCATCAATATGGACAAATGGCTGTATTTGAAACACGGCCATAAGTTAAAAGGAACCATCGCCAAGTAACCAAAGTGGTTTTATGCTCCGAATTTTAAACATAGTGGCCAATCAGCTGGACTTTCACGAATTCGTCCTTCTCCATGGGAAGGGAGCTACCGTGTACCAATCCATGGCCAGTAAGTTTACCGGACATAAAATGTATGAAAACAAGGAATTACAAGATGTTCCCTACCCTATCCAACAGAAACCTTTGGTGTTGACCAGCGTACCCGATTACCTTGATGCCACCTATGTTTTTGATAG
>JAGQZL010000229.1 GCA_020434915.1 Allomuricauda sp.
GTCATCTCCTGCAAAAGCTGTAAAGCCTGTTGCTAAGAAGACCACCCAAGCTACTGGTAAAAAGAAGTAACTTGGTGCTATTGGCCTTACGTGGGCCACTTACTGGATACAAAAAGAAAACGCCCCGATCTATGATCGGGGCGTTCCTATTTTAAATGGTTTCCTAATTGGAAATTACATCATTCCTGGCATGCCGCCTCCCATTGGAGGACCTGCCGGGGTATCTTCTTTAATGTCGGTCAACGCACACTCGGTGGTCAAGATCATACCAGCTACGGAAGCTGCATTTTCCAAAGCGATACGGGTCACTTTCTTAGGGTCGATGATACCCGCTTGAAGCATGTCCACATATTTATCGGATTTGGCATCATAACCGAAATCTTTCTTGCCTTCCAATACTTTGGAGATTACAACGGAACCTTCACCACCAGCGTTCTCTACGATGGTACGTAGGGGAGACTCAATGGCTTTGGCAACGATTTGTACACCGGTTGTCTCATCCAAGGAATCAGTGGTTAATTTTTCAAGGACTTTCTTGGCTCTTACCAAGGCAACCCCACCACCGGCAACAATACCTTCTTCAACAGCTGCACGGGTAGCGTGCAAAGCATCGTCCACACGGTCTTTTTTCTCCTTCATTTCAACTTCAGAAGCGGCACCTACATACAGTACGGCAACACCACCGGCCAATTTGGCCAAACGCTCCTGCAATTTTTCCTTATCATAATCAGAAGTAGTCGTTTCAATTTGGGCCTTGATTTGGTTCACACGAGCCTTGATGTCAGCAGCTTTTCCGTTACCGTTCACAATGGTGGTATTGTCTTTGTCGATGGTTACGGTCTCAGCAGTACCCAACATATCCAAAGAAGCGTTTTCCAAAGAGAATCCTCTTTCTTCGGAGATAACGGTACCGCCTGTCAAGATGGCGATGTCTTCCAACATGGCTTTTCTCCTGTCACCAAATCCTGGAGCTTTAACAGCGGCAATTTTAAGACCACCTCTCAACTTGTTCACTACCAAAGTGGCCAAAGCCTGACCTTCCACATCCTCGGCAATGATCAACAACGGTCTTCCGGATTGTGCCACTGGCTCAAGAATCGGAAGAATTTCCTGTAAGTTGGAGATTTTCTTGTCGAAAAGAAGGATGTATGGATTGTCCAAATCGGCAATCATCTTGTCCGTATCGGTCACGAAGTACGGAGAAAGGTAACCCCTGTCAAACTGCATACCTTCCACAACATCCACATAGGTATCGGTACCTTTGGCCTCTTCCACGGTAATCACCCCTTCCTTGCCAACTTTGGCGAAGGCAGTGGCGATCAAATCACCAATGGTGTCGTCATTGTTAGCAGAAATGGAAGCAACTTGTTTGATCTTGTCTGCATCGTTGCCCACTTTTTTGGCCTGCTTTTCCAAATCGATCACCAAAGCTTCCACGGCTTTGTCGATTCCGCGTTTCAAATCCATAGGATTGGCACCTGCAGCAACGTTTTTAAGACCTTCCTTTACAATGGCCTGAGCCAATACGGTGGCTGTTGTAGTACCATCACCAGCCTGGTCGTTGGTTTTGGAAGCAACTTCCTTCACCATTTGGGCACCCATGTCCTCAAGGGCATCTTCCAATTCAATTTCTTTTGCAACGGACACACCATCCTTGGTTACTTGGGGAGCACCAAAGGATTTGCTGATGATTACGTTTCTACCTTTTGGACCCAAGGTTACCTTAACGGCCTCGGCCAATTTGTCAACGCCTCGTTTCAGTCCGTCACGTGCATCTATATCAAACTTAATATCTTTTGCCATTTTCTTTAGTTGATTTTATGAATTAAACAATTGCCAAAATATCACTCTCACGCATCATCAAATAGTCGGTACCGTCAAACTTAAGTTCGGTTCCGGCATATTTTCCATAAAGCACGCTATCACCAATTTTAACGGTCATTTTTTCATCCTTGGTGCCAGGACCAACAGCTACAACAGTGCCTTTTTGAGGTTTTTCCTTCGCGTTGTCCGGAATGATGATACCGGAGGCAGTTTTGGTCTCGGCCTGTAGTGGCTCGATCAGTACCCTGTCTGCCAATGGTTTGATATTTACTTTAGCCATATTTTTAATTTTTAGGTGTTTGTTTTTAGAAATTCTCGTTTCTATTGGGCAGAAATTGTGCCAATGCACAAAAACTGACATTCTGTAAAACAAAAATGCCAGCTTGTCATTCAAGCTGGCATTTTTTATGTTTTGTCGCGTTTATCCGATGGTGTCTGTCGGATTGGTATTGCTGGCAGGTGGTAGCTGCTCAGGCACTTCTTCGGGAACGGTTTCCGGTACCGTTTCAATGTCATCGCCCTGCAATAATTTTGAATCTGCACTGCCATAGCTTCCTTTTAGGGAAACGTTGGAAAGCAAAATCAAAACAATCAAAATGGTAGCCAAGGTCCAGGTACTTTTATCCAAAAAGTCACCGGTCTTTTTTACACCACCCACAACTTGGGTTCCACCACCACCAAATGATGAGGACAACCCGCCTCCTTTAGGGTTCTGGACCATAATGACCAAAACCAACAAAAGGCACACGATAATGATCAATATCAAAAAAATTGTAAACGTGCTCATGTCTTTAACTTAATCTTTTTCTTTCTGCAGCTTCTTCACCGCCTGAATTTGGTCTGCAAAGAAACCACTTTTTTCTGGATATTTCAAACTCAATATTTTAAAGGCTTGAATGGCCTTTTTGTACTTCTTTTGCTCCAAATATACCTTGGCCAAAGTCTCCGTCATAAGTTCGTTTTTATCGAACTTGGTAGACTCTTTAATGTCGACTTTGGTATTGGAGGCTTCTTGGGGCACAATTTTCGGATTGTTCTCGATAAACTTGTCCAACAACTCAAATTTTTTCTTCCGTTCCAGTTCCTCCATCACATTATCCTCAGGTTCCGGTTCTTCGGAATGGGAAGTGAGCTGCAACCACTCAGTGAACGAATGTTTTTCCTTTTTGGTAAAGGGAAGGGGTTTGCCCAGGTTCAAATCTGTTTCAGGCTTGGACTCTTCTTTTGTAGCAGGTGGCTCTGGCTGTTGTTCCGATGATTTGGATTCAAAGAGTGCCGGGTTCAATATCTGTTCGGCATCCTTGATATTTTGAGGCAAAGCAGGCTCATCTGATACAGCCAACATGCTTTCGGCATCTGGGTTGGGTTCTATTACCTCCGAAATGGCATTTTGGTCTTCAAGCTTGGAACCCCTGCCCGCAATGGCATCCGCAATGTTGTTCTGGACAAACTCTTTGGAAGTAATGTAATCAAACAGCACATCTCTGTCGGTGGTATAGGCTGCCGTGACCTTTAAAGCATTGTTGTACTTGTAACTGTCCAGATTTTTCAACCCTTTCAGATGCAGGGCTCGTGCCGCCTGAAAATAAGGGTATTCCTCAATAATATCCTCCAGTTCCCGTGTTTGTTTTGGGGATAGGATGGTATTGGAGTTTTGAAGAATATGTTTAAAATCTGAAACGTTCATCTTGTATTACCAATTGCCCAATGAGGCATTAAAAATATCCTGTGTTAACCGTTCAAAAATCTCTTCGTGGGCCGCAGCCTGAACCGATGTCAGCGAAGCCGCCGCATCAAAATCGTAAAAGAAGGAAAAACGGCGTTCAAAATCGTTGTCCGGTTTTTTTGTGTTGAAAAACCGCACGTTCACGGTCATGGTCAATCGGTTCTGGGAGGTTCTTTGTTCCGCATTCGCGGTCATGGGAACTACCTTGTAACCCACAATTTCTCCTTCGTAGATCAAGTCCCCATTACTTCCGGTAAGGGATAGACTGGTCAAATTGTTGATCAAATCCTGAATTGCCAAGGTAAAATCACGGTCCAATCCAGGAACAATGGTAGACCCAGGGGTTTGGTCGGCGTAGTTTTGGAAAAAATTAACCTGAAAAGTTTTGGCCTCCCCAATATCCGCTCCGGAAAAGTTATAGGCCCCACAGCTGTATAGTGCGAGTAGTATGCCTAAAAACCCAATCTTAATGTTGTTTCTTCGTTTCATTCTCCTCTAGATCTAATTGGGTTATAGGTCGTATTGTTTGATTTTTCTATAGAGTGTGCGCTCGGAAATTCCCAATTCCGCAGCGGCCGCTTTTCGCTTTCCGTTGTTGCGTTCCAAGGATTTTTTGATAAGCTCAATTTCCTTTTCCTGTAAAGATAGGGTTTCTTCCTCTTCAATTTCCTCTGCAAAATGGTACCGATCTTCCTGGGGTGGTTGTGGAATGCTCTGTGGTTTTGTTTCCATTACAGGTTCCGGAAGCTGCAACACTTCTGCAACGGTTTCCTCCTCTTGGTCAAATTCTTCCTCATTCTGACCATTGCCGTAAATTTTGCGTATCAGGTTTTCATTCTCCTCCTGCACTTTGGCCGTATCACTGTTTTTCAAAAGCTCCAAGGTGAGTTTCTTCAAGTCGTTCAGGTCCCCTTTCATATCAAAGAGCACCTTGTACAAAATTTCCCGCTCGTTGCTAAAATCGCTTTCTTTTTTGGCTTGCCCCACCACGGCCGGCAAATTGGAGCTGGAAGAATCTGGCAAATAGCTGTGTAAAGTTGCCGCAGAAATGCTTCGGTTTTCCTCCAGGACTGATATTTGTTCCGCAATGTTCCGTAATTGTCGGATGTTACCTGGCCATCTGTATTTTAAAAGAAGTTGAATGGCGTCGTCCTCCAAACGAATGGTCGGCATTTTGTATTTCTGGCCAAAGTCGGATGCAAATTTTCGGAACAACAAATGAATGTCTTCCCTTCGGTCACGCAATGGTGGCAAATGGATTTCCACCGTACTCAATCGGTAATAAAGGTCTTCCCGGAACTTT
>JAGQZL010000022.1 GCA_020434915.1 Allomuricauda sp.
TTCTTGCCGAGGCTACTTTCTCTTTTCTTCCTTACCTTAGTGAAAAACATCCAATCCATGGAAACCAAGATCAAGAATGTTTTTGTAGAAGGTGCCATTTCACCTGATCATATAGCCACATCCATAGCCAAACACCAGTCCAAGACCAAGATTGGGGCACACGATATTTTTTTGGGGCAGGTGAGGGCCGATGAAATTGACGGCAAAACCGTATCGGCCATTGAATATTCGGCTTATGAACCCATGGCCAATCAGAAGTTCCATGAGATCAAGGAAGCCACTTTTGAGAAGTTCGAGATCACCTGCATGCACATTTACCATAGTCTGGGAACCGTGAACATTGGCGAAATATGCCTTTTTGTATTTGTCTCCTCACCCCACAGAAAAACTGCTTTTGAAGCATTGGAATATGTGGTAGAAGAAATCAAGGCCCAGGTTCCGGTATTTGGGAAGGAACTTTTCGCAGATGCTACATACCAATGGAAAGTAAACAACTGATAGATGGTCGATATTACCCAAAAACAACCCACACATAGAACGGCCATTGCACAAGCAATTGTTAAAGTAAGCGCCCAAAGGACCATTGAAGCCATTAAAAATGGAGCCGTGCCCAAGGGAGATGTACTTTCCATGAGCAAGGCAGCTGGATTTTTAGGTGTTAAAAAAACATCGGACCTATTGCCGGATTGCCATCCGTTACCCGTGGAATATTGTGCGGTGGATTATGAAATGGAAGGTCTGGAGGTCAAAATTTTGGTTACTGTCAAGACATTTTACAAAACCGGGGTAGAGGTGGAGGCCATGCACGGTGCCAGCGTGGTGGCATTGACCATGTATGACATGCTCAAGCCCATAGACAAAGGGGTGGAAATCCATCAAATCAAACTGTTGAAGAAAACAGGAGGCAAGTCAGATATTGACAACCAGTAAAATTTTTTATAATTTTTTTCCATGCAATCAGTTTTATTCTAATTTTAGCTTCATTAGAAACAAATCTTAGCACCATGAATAACCTCAAACGTGTAATTGTGGATTACAAGAAGTTGACCCCGGAGGTACTAAAACTTTTGGTGGAGAAATACCCCGATGGCTATGGGGACAACGATGTAATCAATTTTAAGAACCTTAAAGGCGAATGGATAGAGGCCGTAGAGGTTGCTACCGAAGATACCAAATATCTGGTAAAAATCAGTTCCAAGTTGGAGCATTCCATGGCCAATTTTGATGACGATGAGGATGACGATACCGACAATTTGGATACCGAAGATTTGGGTAAAATCCCCGGCAATGATGACGATGATTTTTCAGATTCCGATGACGACGATAATGACGATGTGGACGACGTCGAAGATGTAGAAGATGAGGAATACGACGAAGACGAGGATTGACCTCCTTCTATTTTTTTAAATTGCCCAGCATTTCCTCGGTGGTCTGGTCCAGATTAAATTCTGGTTTCCATCCCCACTGCTCTCTTGCCTCGGAATCATCAATACTACTTGGCCAGGAATCCGCTATTTCCTGTCTAAAATCAGGTGCATAACTTATTCCAAAACCAGGGATGTGTTTTCGGATGCTCTCTGCCATATCTGCAGGGGTGAAACTCATGCTCCCCAAATTATAGGAAGAACGCACTTTGATATTTTCAGCAGGACTATCCATTAAACTGATGGTGGCCCTGATGGCATCATCCATGTACATCATGGGCAACTTGGTATGCTCATTTAAAAAGCATTGGTATTGACCATTTTTTAAGGCTTCATGGTAAATCTCCACAGCGTAATCCGTGGTACCGCCACCGGGCATGGTCTTCCAGCTGATCAATCCGGGATAACGGACGCTTCGCACGTCCACCCCATATTTTTTAAAGTAATACTCGCACCAACGCTCTCCGGATTGTTTACTGATACCGTACACTGTGCTGGGCTCCATAACAGTACTTTGTGGGGTATCTTCTTTTGGAGTGTTCGGGCCAAAAACGGCAATGCTGGAAGGCCAGAAAACCTTGGAAATCTTTTTCTCTTTGGCCAAATTGAGTACGTTGAAGAGCGAGTTCATGTTCAGGTTCCAGGCACGCATGGGAAATTTTTCCGCAGTGGCACTGAGCATGGCTGCCATTAAATAGATTTCATCAATTTCATAGTGCATGACCACATCTTCAATTGCAGCATAATTGGTGGCGTCCAAAAGCTCAAAAGGGCCGGATGCCATCAAGGCTTCATTGCCTTCCCTAATATCACTGGCCACCACATTGTCCGACCCATATTTGTTCCTTAGAGCCATGGTAAGTTCGGTTCCGATTTGGCCACATGCGCCAATGATGAGGATAGGTTTTTGCATCTAAATTGAAGTTAATTCGGTTTGTGGACAAAGATACCCTTTATTAAAATTTGTACATTCGCTTATGCGAAAATTGTTAGTGATACTCTTTGTGATTCCAATGGTATGGGGATGTAAAAAGGCCCAAGAACCGGTGGCTGATACGGCAGCCTTGGATGAATTGGAATTCAACTATAAAAAAATGCCGAGCAAGGCTCCGATCAACCCGGAAGCAACTGCCATTATTGAAGGGTGGGAGGAATTCAAGGCTTTCAATACCAGCATGGATGTTTTGTACAAAGCCACCAATAATGAGGATTTGGCACTTGCCATTGATGATTTGATCGAGAAGGAGAAAAGTCTTGAGGAAGGAAATTACCCAGAATTGTTCAATACATTTCAGATCAAGAGCCGGCAAAGGGTGGTACGGACCTATATGTACAAAGTGAAGGCGAGCATCATGGAAAATCAACCCACTACGGAGCCAACGGTGCAAATGTTGGAAGCATACAATGCAATGCGCAAACAATTCAACGTAATCGTGAATAGCCAATTGGACAAAAATTTGATTTTGGATGAAGAATAAGCTTGTATACCTATGTCTGATGTTCATGGCAGTGACCCTGAACGCACAGACCACCGAGAAACAGAAAATCAACCAAGTGTTGGATAGTTGGCACCAAGCCGCAGCGGATGCGGACTTTGATGCCTATTTTGGAAAAATGACCAAGGACGGAGTGTTTATCGGCACCGACGCCATGGAGAATTGGCAGAATGAGGAGTTCCGGACATTTTCAAAGCCCTATTTTGATAGGGGCAAGGCTTGGAGCTTTACAGCCGTGCAGCGTAATGTTTATTTGAATGAGGCCAAGAACTTTGCCTGGTTTGATGAACTTTTGGATACCCAAATGAAGATTTGCAGGGGTTCCGGGGTACTCAAAAAAGAAAATGGGCAATGGAAAATTGCCCATTATGTATTGTCAATTGCAGTGCCCAATGAAAATGTGGGCGAACTTATAGAGATCAAGGAGAAAAAGGATGACCAATTGCTCCAAGAACTCAAAGGCAAACAGCAAAATTAATTACCCTCTCCGCCCTCTTTTTTTCGGGCTTCCAGGGCCTGCTTGCTTAAACTGGCCAAATTAAAGTTCGGGGCAATCTTTAAAGCCTCATCAATGGATACAATGGCCCCATCTATGTCATTTCTGTCCTTATTGAATGCCGTAAGACCTTTCAAATGGTAAAAAGCTGCTTTAAGGGGCACCTCATAGGGCTGCTGCCTTTCGTAGAAGGCATACATCATATCATCCTTGGCATTGGCAATACCATAATCAATATTCGTGGACGCACCTGCTATATCCCCAGTTTGAATTTTCAAATCGGCCATTTCATAGGCAACATAGGGAGAAGGTTCTCTTTTGAAGAGTTCCTCAAAATGTTCCAAGGCCCTTTTGGGCTGGTTCAATGCTTTTAGGGAAACCGCCTTGATCTGAACGGCAAGATCGGAATCATCCGTATTTTTATCGATACCGATGGTGTTGAGCGCTTGTATATGCTGCCCATTGTTCATGTAGACAAAGGCAAGCGTGTCCCTTCTTTCTTTTGATGGCGAAAGTACGTTCAAGTGGGTCAAGGCACCGATCACACCATTGATATCTCCCTGCAGACGCATTTCTTGGTAATAGGCTTCAAAATGTTTTAGAAGGTCGCTTTTGGCTTGGGAAATGCCATTGAAACCAACTAGGAGGAACAGTAGGATAATAAAAGTCTTTTTCATTGATCTTCAAATTAGTGCGCCAAAACTAACAAAATAAACGGTACCATCCTGTTAAGAATCCGATAAGTAATCTTAAGGCAACTATGATCGAATGGAAGTATGGAATTTTTGACTTTTATCGTTGAAATTTTTGCTCAACACCACTTTGCCCTGTTTCTTTTGAAAATGCTCAGTGTATTGGGGCGGTGATAGGGCTCGTTTTTTCGCTTCTTCGGTGTAGTACTCTTTTTTTGTGGGATGAAGGGGATACACCCCGTTAAAGATTTCATCCCAGTAACCCTGTTCAAGGACCGTTGTGATCATGTGGATGCAGTCCTTCAAATGAATGAGATTGACAGGGTCTTCTCCATTTGACAATTCTTTTCGTCCGGACAGTAACGTAACCGGATGTCTGTCGGGACCGATCAAGCCTCCAAACCGGATGATGGTGGTTTGTAGGTTCGGGTCATTCTTGAACAGCAGCTCAGATGCCAATAGTTGTTTTCCCGATTCGGTTTCGGGATGGGGCACGGTTGCTTCGGTCACCTCCCCTTCAACATTGCCATAGACCGAGGTACTACTGATAAAAATAATTTTAGAGACCTCACTTTCCAGGACCTTTGAATGAAGATGCTCCATTTTGTCAATATAACTTTCAGAATGGGCACCCCTAAGTTTGGGTGGCACGTTGATGATAAGGGTATGGATATGGGACAGAAAGTCTTCTATTTTTCCATTGATCCCTTTTTCAGACAGTGCAATTTTATACGGTACAATACCCACTTTTTCCAGTATTTCCAATTTATCAATGGAAGTGGTGCTCCCGTGGACTTCATAAGAATCCTTCACCAGTTGTTGCGCCAAGGGAAATCCCAACCAGCCACAACCCAACACACCAATGCCGTTATTCAAACCGCAAGGTTTTTATCGTCAATATGGCATCGTTTAGCACAAAGGGCATGGGGATACTGTTCTCTGGACGTTTGGGAACACTGAACTCACTGTTGGTCAACAGGTCGTTGGATGCTTCGTAAAAGGATAGCTCCAAGACGGAATCTTTCGGGAAGGAAATTTCCAGTTCGGTAAAATCATTATTGGAAACGTAATGTGTGACCAACCTGTTCTTTCGATTTTCCAGATAATGGGATGAAAGGGGAATTCGGTTTACATTGACGGCATTCAAGGGGATGGGGTTGGTGTAGATGTCCAATCGGTTCACATTCCTTTTAGGGGTAACACAAAGTTCCACAATCCTGTTTTCACCGATAACAGTATCCTTTACCGTATCAATAAAGGGAAGTGCGATATCTTTTTTAGGGGCATCGGCAATATAACTCAACTTTGTTCTGTATTTACTGAAAAGGGATTGGGCATCGGGCTGCCGTCTGTTCTCTTTCAAAAACTGCCTGTTCCAACTGATCGTCCTATGGTCGTATGTGGCCCATACGGCAGAGTCCTTGTCTGCATTGTAGATGTACACCAAACTACTGGGTTTGGGACGTTTTTCATTAAAATCGGATTGTATGTGGCTAGAGATACCCAATACAAAAAAGAGAAAGAAGAACAGATATGCCAATCTTCCCTTGCTTTTCAGTTGTCCAAAAAATGGTAGCACCAAGAAGAACAACAGTGTGGTCAACACCGTTGCGGCCACCATCATTTTCAATCCGAGTCCTACAGGAAACATAACAATGAACGGGGAATAGATCAATACAGCCGGCAATGCCAAGAATACCATTAGGAATGGATTGGGCTCCTCTTGGTTGATGGTGACCATAAATGCGGCCAACAATCCAAATAAGGGTACAATAAAAAAGCTGGCCCCTTTTAAGTAGGCGGCCACCAAACCACAAATAATCAACCAAATAATAATAGGAGCCACCAAAAGATTAGGGGTGCTCGTTTTTTTGAATTTATGGTAAATGTATAGGCAAATGGCAAGTGAAAGTGCTGCGTAGACCGCAATATAGAGGTGTCCATTGTAGGTGAACCCATGTAGCATGTCCTTAAAACCCGGATACCACCACGTGATGATCGTCCAACAGAAATAACCCAGCACACCGTTGATGGCCAAGGTGAGCAGGGCAGGAATAAAACCTTTAAAAATACCCTTTGCACATAGTTTTTCCTTTTTAAAACCTACGACCAACAGTATAACGAAAGCCAAAACAGCCAATCCGAACATAGGCCAGATCCATTCAAAGGGGTAAGAGATCAACTTGAAAAAGGGCATGTTAAAATACACCTCATCGTTCAAGCTTTTAAGATTATTCAGATCGGCATCGCTGAAATAGTTTAAGAGCGGCATTAAATAACTTCCTTGGTGCGCCAAGGTGTTCCGGTCCAAACGGTCATAATTGTCAAGGGCCGTGTGATAGTCAAAATGATCGTCAATAAAGGCAAAGTTGAATCCCTCAATATCCCCATCTTCACGAAAAACGGTAAGGTCCGTATCGTTTGGGAGCATTTTGTAAATGCTGTATGCCAAAGAATTTGCCACAGGGTATTGTGGATTGGCCTTGGTAAATTCCTTGATCAAGGTACCATTGCCACGATTGGTTTCTATGAGCATGTAGCTTGGGCCTCCGCTACCACGTGCCTCAAAATTCAAGACAAGACCCACTTCTTTGGCCCAAGGGTGTTGGTCCACAAAAAGATCGGCACCGTTCAATCCGAGCTCCTCGGCATCCGAAATAAGGATGATAATATCGTTTTTTGGGTTTTCACCTTTCGCCAAGAAGGCCCTTACAGCTTCCAAGATGGTGGCGACCCCACTGCCGGCATCGCTTGCGCCATACGAGGAATGGGGGGAGCTGTCATAGTGGGAAAGAAGCAATAAAGCTTTTCCATTTCCAGTTCCTTTTATTCGTGCCAAAATATTGGATGCCTTGCTGAGATTGGCCCAATCACCGGCGGTATATCCTTCTTGTACCGTGGTCTTCAACCCCATTTTTTTTAGTTCGGAAATGATGTACCCCTTCACCCGTTCATGTCCGGAAAAGCCAACGGCATGGGGCTCCATGGAAATGTTTTTGACATGTTCCAAGGCCCTGTCCGTGGAAAAGGATTGATCGGGAATAGTGCTGTCAGGAGTGTAGGTAGGTATCAAAGATTTGAAACTCCAGTACACGGCAAAAAACAAGAGGATTAGGGCAAGGGTGCGGGAAAACTTCATGATTTAGTTAGGTTGCTCCATAAATGTATAAAAATATGAAAGGTTCTCATATTTTGATGTCGAAAATTAGGTTATTCACTAAAAAAAGCTATATTTAGTTAACAACTTTAAATTCTAACCCCATGGCAATCAAAAGTTTTCAAGGCGTTCGGTCCAAAGAAGAGTCGAAGAAGAAATACAATGCCCCTATTTTGGTGGAAGACTATATGACCAAAAAGTTGATCACTTTTTCTCCCGATCAATCCATTTTGGAAGTTATGGAGACTTTTGCAAGACACCATATTTCTGGGGGTCCGGTGTTGGACAACAATGGTTTTTTGGTGGGGATTATTTCAGAAGCAGACTGTATGAAACAGATTTCTGAAAGTAGGTATTTTAACCAACCCATTTTGGATAAGTCCGTGGAACGCTACATGACCAAAAATGTGGAGACCATTCCTTCCGATATGTCCATTTTTGATGCGGCCGGTGTTTTTGATAGGCACAACCGACGTAGGTTGCCAGTAATGAAAAATGATATTTTGGTAGGCCAGATCAGTAGGAAGGATATTGTGGTGGCAGCCCTCAAATTGAGTGGCCAGAATTGGAAGTAGACCACCTCATTCCCTTTTCACGATCATATAGTAATCATTGTCAAGTGGCAAATAGCCCAAGTCGTACACAAAATAGTAGGTGCTGCCTTTTTTGGTGGTATATAGGTTGGTGATGTACTCAAAATCAAACCCTTTGTCCAGTAGCCGCATTTTGGTTGTTTTGGTCTTACCCTCTTTCAAAGGAAAGCTATCCAAGATCCGATAATTTTTTCTGAGTTTGTTGTTGATGTTCCGCATCAGGTTTTTACTGTCGCGGTTCAAGCGGTTGTTATAGGCATTTCGGCAGTGGTCCGAGCAAAATTTTTGATCGATCCTACCGACAAGCTTTGTGCCGCATTCCAAGCATTTTCTCTCCGACATGTGATAAGATTAGGTGACCGCAATATCATACTTTTTTAATAAACCGATTAAACCTTCCTTGCTGAACTTGGCCTTTCGGACCTTGTTCTTGGATGGGTCGATGTTAAAGTTAAAGGCCGTGGAAAAATCGGCCTGCTCTAGATCTGTATTGTCAAAAATGGCATTTTCAAGGTCAGAATTTTGAAAATTTCCTCCCATTATTTTGGCTTCTGAAAAATCAACCTGATGAAGCTTGCAATTATCAAAAATAACTTGGGGCAGGTCCATTCCATAAAATGAAGCCAAGGCAAGGTTACAACCTATAAAACGGATTGTCAACAGCAGTGGATTGCAGGTTTCAAACTGGAGGCCCACCATTTTGCAGGTATCAAAGGTAACATCATTGAAAATGGTATGGGAAATGTTGGTGTTGGTAAGGTCGCATCCCTCAAAACTGCACTCCACAAAATTTTGATTGTCCAAAAAACCTTTGGGGAACAGGCAGTCCACAAAACGGCAATTTTCATAATCGCCCTTGGGCAACTTGATTTCCGTATAATCCTGTTTTGTGAACTCCTGATCTACCCAAAAAGGTTGTGACATTATTCTTCTGTTAATATGATGGCGGGGATATCCAACGATTTGAACAATTGGTTGTATTCCTGCATACCACTGCCCACTATGGCATTTTTTTCATCTTCATAAATTTTCCATTGGGCCAAAAGGTCCCGTAACCGCTCTTTGGCACCTTCGGTTACTTTGGGTTCCGCCACATCTACAAACCCTTTTAGGTGCATGAATTCGGCATTAAGCTGATTGCGGAAGTTGATGACATCCTGAAAGGTCTTTTGGTTGGGTTGGATCAATTTTTCCTCCCAAGTGGTGATACGTTCCAGTAGTTTATCACCATTTTCAAGTAGTCCTTTGGCTTTCTCATTGTCTTTCAACAAATCCTTGTATTGCTTCAGCTGACTTTTGGCCTTTCGCATTTGATTCACCGCTTGGTGCATACTTGTTACGGTTTCATCAATCTTGTTGAGAACGGATTGTTGCTCCGCATAATCTGCTGGAGTTCCTTCTACTTTCGGGTCCGCAAGTACCACCGCATTGGTTTCCACAGCTTCATCCCCTAGGGTGAGTCGCAAAGTATAGGTTCCAGGTGCCACACGCGCACCCTTGTAGTTGCCGTAAACAAAAACCTTATCTATCGAAGGAACGGCATCACGGGTAAAATCCCAAGTAAATCGGTTGTAACCTTTCAAAGAGGGAAGCACCTCTGGTTTTGGTGGACCACCGGGCCAACTCTTAAACCCTTTTTCAGGTTGGTTGGTTACCGTGCGAATCACTTTCCCACCTGAAAGAACTTCCAATTTCAATTCTGTGGAATCCAATTTTTGGGGTAGATAATAATCAAAGGTCACCCCGGATTTTGGATTCTGACCCAACCCTTGAACAGGTTTGTCCGTACTCCCGTTAAAAATACGATAGGAAGGTCTTGGGGTCACGATGGTCAATCCTGAGGCGGGATTCAAACTATTTTGAATAGCCCCAAGATCATCCAAGATCCAAAAAGAACGCCCTGCCGTGGCAGCCACAAGGTCGTTGTCATGAATCGCAAGATCATTGATGGGCACCAACGGTAAGTTCAATTGAAGGGGTTGCCAGTGCATGCCATCATCCAGTGACACATATAATCCGGTCTCGGTTCCGGCATACAGCAGTCCTTTCTGCTTTTTATCCTCGCGAACCACACGGGCAAACGTATGGGCACCATTAATACCATTGGTGATTTTTGTCCAAGTTTGTCCATAGTCAGAAGTTTTGAAAACATAGGAATCCAAATCCATAAACTTGTATCGCATGACCGTGATGTAAGCCGTTGCGGCATCATGGGGAGAAACTTCTATACTGTTGATGATGCCTTCCTTTAGATTGGGAGGGGTAATGTTGTCCCAGCTTTCACCACCATTTTTAGTGATGTGTACCAATCCGTCATCGGAACCGGCGTAAAGCACCCCTTTCTCATGGGGGGATTCTACCAAATACATGACAGTGTTATAATTTTCACCACCTGCTGCTTCGTTGGTATATGGACCTCCACCGGGACCTTGATGGTCTGGGTCGTTCCTAGTCAAGTCTGGACTTACCACTTCCCAACTGTTACCACCATCTTGTGTTTTGAATACCACATTTCCTGCATGGTAAATGGTGTTTCGGTCGTGTGGGGAGCTAATGATAGGCGCATTCCAATTGTATCGGAATTTGAAGTCTTTTGGAACTTTGCTCAATCCCAATTCTGGGTATTCTTTAATGGGTTTTGCTTCTTGGGAGGCCCTCACCCATTTTTCGATGATACCTTGATAGCAACCACCATAAACAAATTCGGGATTATCGGGGTCAAAGGCCAAATAAGCACTTTCACAACCCGAAACGGAATACCAATCTTTCCAATCAATGCCATCATCATGGGTTCTACTGGCAATGGCAATGGCAGAATTGTCCTGTTGTCCGCCATAAACGTTGTAGGGAACCAAATTATCCGTAATTACTCTGTAAAACTGTGAGGTTGCCTGATTCTGTTGCGTACTCCAACTTTTACCCCCGTTGTTGGAAATGTTGGCACCCCCATCGTTGGAATTGATCATGATCTGGTTGTTCTCGGGATGAATCCACAAATCATGATTGTCGCCATGAGGGGTAGTAACTGGAGCGAATGACTTGCCACCGTCAATGGATTTGGTGACAGGAGCGTTCAGTACATACACCACATTTTCATCTTGGGTATCCGCAAAAATTTCCATGTAGTACCAAGAACGGGCAATGTTGATACGGTCCTTGCTGGTCTGTTGCCAAGTTTTACCGGCATCCACACTTTTGTACACGCCACCTTTTTCACCTTCGGCCTCGATTACGGCATAAACGACATCAGGATTAGCCCTTGACACAGAAATTCCTGATTTTCCGAATTCTTTGGGAAGCCCTTTTTCCATTTTGGTCCAAGTGTTCCCTCCATCTGTGGATTTGTAAAGTCCAGAAGAAGCCCCGCCGGATTCCATGGTCCATGGATATCTGCGGTGTTGCCACATGGCTGCATAGAGAATCAACGGATTGTTCATGTCCATGGATAGGGATGAAGCCCCGGTGTTACTGTCCACATACAGGATATTGTCCCAAGTTTGCCCGCCATCCAAGGAACGGTACACGCCCCGTTCAGAAGATGAGCCATATTGTGCGCCTTGTGCGGCCACAAACAGGATATTGGGGTTGGTAGGGTCTATGATCACATCGGAAATGTGCCGGGTTTCGTCCAACCCGATGTGTTTCCAAGTTTTGCCCGCATCGGTGGATTTGTATACCCCATCCCCCATAGAGGTCATAACTCCACGGGCCGGGTGTTCTCCCATGCCAGCCACCACTATATTGGGATTACTTTCAGATACGGCAATATCCCCAACGGTCCCAGTTTTTAGGAATCCATCTGAAATGTTGGTCCAGTTGATGCCATCGTCGGTTGTTTTCCAAATACCACCCCCTGTGGTTCCCATGTAGTAGGTATGCGGTTGTCCCACCACGCCTGTTGAGGTAACGCTACGGCCACCTCGGTAGGGGCCAATGCTACGCCATTTCAGCCCTGGAAAGAGGGAATCGTTGACTATGGTTTGTGGTTTGGCATCTTTGTTTTTTCTACGTTGGGCATCACTGGTCAACGGAAATAAGAGAAAAAGAGCGAGTAAAAATTGTATTGTTTTCATTGGTTTGAATTAGCTCTAGAAAGATACGAAACACTAGCCAATCTGTTAAGAAAAGGATAATTATTGATTTTATTTTGGAATGATTGTTCCAGATAAGATATGTTTGTATTGGAATGAATGTTCCAAAAAAGAATTTTATCAACTAAATCAATTTAAAGATGAAAAAATTGGAAGGAAAAGTGGCTGTGATTACAGGAGCTACCAGTGGTATGGGTCTTGAAACGGCCAAACTTTACCTAAAAGAAGGGGCAAAGGTGGTCCTGACCGGAAGAAGCCAAGACAAGTTGAATGCACTAAAGGATGAACTTGAGGGCGATTATCTATTGGTAAAGGCCGAGGCATCCAGTACGTCTGATAGTGAAAAACTGATTGCGGAAACCGTGGATAAGTTTGGAAAAATAGATATTCTGTTTCTAAATGCGGGGATTCTTAGAATAGAACCCATCGGTACGCTCACCGAAGCAATCTATGACGAGGTCTACGACATTAACGTAAAAGGGCCTTTGTTTACGGTAAATGCAGCAGTGAGTCATTTGAACGACAATGCCAGTATTATTTTTAATACTTCCGTAGTGAACATAAAAGGGTTTGGCGGGTTGTCTGCCTACGCTTCCAGTAAGGCAGCTTTGCGATCTATTGTTCGTACTTTGGCAGCTGAGCTAGGGCCAAAAGGTATCCGGGTGAACGCCATTGCACCTGGCCCTATTGAAACACCTATTTATGGAAAGCACAACATTCCTCAGGAAAATGTGGATGAGATGGCCTCCAAGTTTCCTTCACTGGTTGCATTGGGAAGGTTTGGCAGTTCCATTGAAGTGGCAAACACAGCACTGTTTTTAGGGTCCTCGGAGAGCAGTTATATTACAGGGACTGAAATTCCTGTTGACGGAGGACTGGCCCAAGTATAAAATTTTGGATAAATTTGGAACAATTATTCCAAATAAATGCCTAGGACCAAACAGTTTAACGAAGAAGATATTTTGAACAAGGCCATGGAACTCTTTTGGGAAAAAGGGTTCCATGCTACTTCAATTCAAGACTTGGTTTGCCATTTGGGAATCAACCGTGCCAGCTTGTACGATACCTTTGGAGGCAAGGAGGAACTTTTCAAAAGAGCGTTTGAACGATACAGGAATATATCGGGTTGTGCCTTGACCGATCTTTTCAAAGCAGAAGATTCGGTGAAAAAGGGATTTCGAATGCTTTTTTTCCGGGCCATAGAAGTGGCACGGACCAATCCAGAACACAAGGGTTGCTTTGTGGTGAACACCACCACTGAACTTTTACCTGGTGATGATGCCATCAAAAAGGTGTTGATGGAAAACAAAACCCATGTGGAACAACTTTTTATTTCCCGTATCAAATTGGGTATGGAGACTGGTGAAATCAGTATGGATAAAAACCCGGAGAGCATTGGGATGATGCTGTTTGCCCTATATAGTGGACTTGAGGTGCTCACCAAAGTGGAGGAGGACACCGCAAAGCTTCACAGTATGGTAGAGGCAGGTCTCTCCGTATTGGATTGATTCCTACCGGACCCTCTTATATTCAAAAAGAATTTCCTCTGTTTTTCCATCCTGTTCAATGAGGACATAAACATTCATTTGGTCCTTACTCACCCGTTCCATGGTCAATCCCTCAAAGTAGGCCTTGTTCCTTTCCAATTTCACCAATTTGAAATCGATGGTTGTGTCTCTTTCTTCCCAACCCCTTAAGTTGCCATCAAAATGTTTTAATTGGAGAACCAACGATTGATCTAGCTTTTGAATGTGGCCTATCTCGTAAAAGGAAACTTTACCGTCTTTAACCAATCGGAAAACGAACATCATGGATTCGCCCATGGGTTCGCTCCAAATTTCTTCGGCTGTGCCTCCAAAGGCTTCTCCGGTCCAGTGGCCCGTAATCCAAGAAACATCGGTCAAGCTCGCTTTGGGGGATTGTTGTCCATCAGGCAGCTGTAGGGTTTCCTGTGCAGAAACCACTCCAAGGCCCATCAAAAAAACGATTAAGAAAGTTCTCATAAGTTTGGTCTTTCCCTATAGACGAATGAACAGGGTTTAATTGGACAGTGCGAATTTTACATTGACCATACTCTCCACTTTTATTTTTTCGAAGTCAATGTCCAAAGGTTGTGGTTCCATTCCCTGCTTAGCAACGGAATAATCCATTTCCATGCGGGTAGCTTGGGAATATCTTGGGTAATAGGGTTGTGAGTTGTCCAAAATGTGAATGGCCATACCCACTTTTTGACCCAATGGTTTGGTGAGGGCAACTGCTTTTTGTTTCGCTTTTTTTACGGCCCTTGATTTCAGTTCCAATTCCAGTTCGTCCATTTTGGAATACTCGGTTTTTTCCACGAAGGCGTTGGCAATATCCAGTCGCTCCAAGGCGACCATAACATCCCCTACCTCCTTGCCCGAATAAACGACAAGGGAATATTGCTTGCTTTTCAACACTTCTTTTTCACGTAGAAAATATTTTTTGAAATTGCTGCTGAAGTCTTTGATCACCAATTGCTTGTCCAAGTCAATTCCCAAGGCTTTTAACCGTTGGGCCATTTTGTTTTCTTGTTCCTCCACGGAAATCTTCCCCTTACTATCTTTTTCCTGAATGGTGATGTTGAGATAGATCTTATCCGGGGTTACCAAGGTGTCCACTTGGGCGGAAGTTTCCAAATAGGGAGTGTCCAAAAAGCTCTTGGTCTGCGCAAAAATTACAGAGGTGAACAATAGGGTAGCTATGGGAAGGAATACTTTTTTCATGGTGTTTTTTGTTTAAAGGTAATTACTTGCCTCCAAGGTGCAAAACCTATGCCGTTTTCTGAACGCAATCATTCCAGAAATTGGAAAACATTATAAAACTCCAATAATGTTGTTTAAATTGTAGGGATGAAATTTGTGCTCGCACCCGATAAATACAAAGGCTCTTTAACAGGGCCGGAATTTTGCAATGCCGTGGAAAATGGTATTAAAAAGGTGTTTCCAGATGCCGAAATTGTAAAAAAACCGCTGGCCGACGGTGGGGATGGCACCATTGAAGTGGTAAAGGAGTATCTGCATGCCTCTTCCATCGTGGTAAATGTAAAAGACCCCTTATTCCGAGACATAACAACCCAATACTTGCTTTCAAATGATCACAAGACCGCTTTTATTGAGATGTCCGAGGCTTCTGGTTATAAATTGCTGGACAAGGCTGAGATGAATTGTATGCATACCACCTCATTGGGTACGGGGCAAATGATTGTGGATGCCATGGAGAAAGGCGCACAAAACATAGTTTTGGGTATTGGCGGAAGTGCTACCAATGATGGAGGCATGGGCATGGCGGCTGCGTTGGGCTATGTTTTTTTGGATGCTGACGAAAATGAACTGGAACCTATCGGCAAGCACTTGGCAGATGTAGAGAAGATCGGGATGGAAAATGTGCATCCGAAATTGAAGGAAATCAAAATACAGGTGGCCTGCGATGTGAACAATCCGTTTTATGGGGAACAAGGAGCTGCCAAGGTCTATGCTCGTCAAAAAGGCGCTTCGGAACAAGAAATTGATTTTTTGGACAACGGACTGGAACATTTTTCAAAAGTGCTCCAAACCACGTTTGGAGTGGATGTGCAACAGATTCCCGGAGCAGGTGCTGCAGGTGGCGTAGGTGGTGGGGCCGTGGTATTTTTGGGAGCCGAATTGATCTCCGGTGTGGACATGATCATGCAGTTGGCGCATTTTGAAGAAGTCTTGGAAGGAGCCGATTGGGTCATCACCGGGGAAGGACAATTAGATGGTCAGACATCCGCAGGGAAAACGATTAATGGAATTATCAAGGCTGCCCAAAGAAAAAAGATTCCCGTGGCGGCGTTTTGCGGTTCCATCGATATCACCATTGAAGAGATGCAGCACATTGGTTTGGACTATGGAGTGTCCATCCTTAACCAAATCGGAACCCTGGAAGATGCCAAGGCCAAAAGCTACCACAATTTGGAGTTGGCCAGTTATAACTTCGCCAATCTTTTGAAAGTAACTAGAACTTGTATAGAAAAGTAACCATTTTCACATCCTTGTTGGCCGCAAAACCAATTTGAAACTGCTCTTTTTGGTAGGGTTTGGTAAAGATGTAGGTACTTCCAATACCTATAAAGGCACCTCCCAATACATCCCAAAGGTCATGGTAACCATCGGGACCTTCCATTCTGCTAATAGCGGTAATACTTGCAAGAAAATATGCAGGCAGACCATATTTCCAACCATAGCGTTGTTGTAAGAATGAGGCACCGGAAAAAGCAGAAGAGGTATGGCCGGATGGGAAGGAGTCGTAATGAAGTCTTCCCTCGGGGCGTTGCTTTCGTATAGCATATTTTAAGGCATAGGTGAGTGCCAATGTAGAACCGTAGGACAATGCCAATTGCTTGGTGCCTTCGTAATCCTTTTCCAACAGCGTAATGAAACCGGCAGATACAGGAAGCGCAATTTGCAATATATCACCGGTATCTTCCAAAACATATTCCCATTTTTCATGCCCTCCTTCAGTATCAATGGTTTGGGCATTGAGAAAGCATCCCACAGGAAAAAAAACAATAAGAATTAGCTTTTTAAAGTCCATCGTCATGGTGGTTAACAACTTAAATTTAAGTATGATGACTGGAAAACAGGTAAAAAAATCGATAAAAAGGCGATTCTATACAAGAAGGAGTTCAAATGAATACTGGAATTGAAAGGAAGGATAGAAATTGGGTTATCTTTTCATCATGTGCTGTAATGAAGTCTTTACTGTTGGCCATTCGCTGTTTAGGATGGAATATACCACAGTATCACGTAGATTTCCATGGTCGTCTATTCTGTGGTTTCGTAAAATACCATCCTGCTTGGCACCCAATCGTTGAATGGCATTACGGGATGGGCGGTTGTGGAAATTTGTCCTGAATTCCACGGCAATGCAATCCAAGGTTTCAAAGGCATGTTGGAGCAACAGGTACTTACATTCGGTATTGATACCGGTCCGTTGCGTTTTTTGTGCATACCATG
>JAGQZL010000230.1 GCA_020434915.1 Allomuricauda sp.
TCCGCAGTTCGGATAATGGCCCCGAAGTTTCGCACGTCGGACACTTGGTCCAATAACAGGAAGAAAGGCAATGTTTCCTTTTCAACTACCTGTTCCACCAATGTTTCAAAATCGTGGAACTGCACCGGTGATATCTGTGCCACCACGCCTTGATGGTTGTTTCGGGTAAGGCGGTTCAGTTTTTCAATAGGCACATAGGAGGAGCTTATGCCGGCCTTTCGGACCGTGGACTCCAGCTCTTTGTACAGTTCCCCTTTGAGCCCTTTTTGGATAAAGATCTTATTGATGGGCTGATTGGCGTGTATGGCCTCTAAAACTGCGCGTATGCCGTAAATGAGCTGGTTGTCTTTCATGGGGCAAAAGTAACTAAAAAAACCGCCTCTGTATAAGGCGGTTGATGAATTCGACTTGGTGTTTTTCTTGCTGGGATTCCGTTTATTCTGTTTGGTTGAAGGTGTACTTCAAAATAGTGATCACGTCTTCATCGGAATTGAACGATAAACGATTCTCCTTGGCAAAATTTTTGGCCGATTCCGCCAGTTTTGGGTCGGTAATCTGTTTCAAAACGTTGCGCTTGCTTAAGCTCATGGGAACCAAGGTGTCATCATTGGCAGTGTAATATTTGCTCCTTTTGACAAGTTTGTTGGTAGGCCTGTTGATCATTGGGTTTGGAGAACCCTCAACTTCTTTCACATAATGGTTCTTAAGGATCCTAACGCCATTCGCGTCATACACCACTTCTGCAAACACTATCTTTTCATTGCCGGCAGGGTCATAGAATTTCTTGAACATTCGTTGGTTCACCGAAATACTGTCTATATTGTATTTATTATAGATGAAAAGGGAATCACTTTGTATTTGGGTCATGAACTGCCCCAGTTTTACATCAAAATTCACATTGCTTAGACGGTATACTTTGTCGCCTACATATAAGGAACCATAGTTTTCCCAGTTGTCATAAAGTAAATTGTCACCTCTGGTTAACATGTCACCGTATTTCAAGTTTTGCACATTGGTTAGACTACCAAATGAACCGTTGAGGACGGATTGGTCATATTGGCTTCCTGTAAACGAGGCATAGTCAGATGTGGTGGCGCCTACTAGGTTGCTCGGGTCGGCATTTTCTACTTGAGCAAAGAACAATAGTGGCGAAACCATTGTTACCATTGATAAAAGCAATTGTTTTTTTAAAGAATACATTTTTTGGTTTGATATTAAAGGTTATTAATTGGAATGAGAAAAACTCATTGTACGATTGTAAGGCTGTTGTAAAAATTGGTTAAAATCCAAAGGAATTGGTTCTAAAAGCCAATAATCCTGATTAGTTCAAAGTATATTTTAGAATCTGTACAACATCACTGTCCGTGTTGAACGACAAATGGTTATCCTTGGCAAAATCCTTGGCCTTTTGTTGTAATTCAGAACTTTTCAATTCTTTCAGAATGTTTCGCTTATTTAACCCAAAGGGTATAAGGGCATTGTCCCTAACAAGGTAATAACTGGTTTTGAGCTTTATGGAAGTTGTGGGTCTATTTATCATGGGATTAGGGGAACTAGCCGTTTCACTAATGTAATATCCCTTGGCTATGGTCATGTCGTTGGAAGAGAAAAGTAATTCCGCAAATGCCACCCGTTCATTTTCAGAGGATGGGTCATAGTATTTTTTGAATCTCCTACCATTGACTTCAATACTGTCTATGCTGTGTTTGTTGTAAATAAATAGGGAGTCCTTGTCCGTTTTGGTCATGAACTGCCCCATTTTAATATCGTAATTTATGTTGTTGATACGGAACACTTTCTTGCCCACATACACTGAACCATAGTTTTCCCAACTACTAAAAAGGTAGGATTCTGCACTTTTCAATGTCGCAGATGGGCCGGAACCACCTACATAGGAAATATAATCGGACATATTAACCCCAGTGTTACCGCCAACATTGCCGAACTGGGCCAATAAAAATAGAGGTGATATGAAGAATATCACTAACGATATTTGTTTCTTCATTTGAAAGATTTTTTGATTGAACTAGCTAGTACTAAATATATAAAATAAAAAAGGCCATAGGAAACTTCCTATGGCCTAATTTTCTTAAATAAATGTTATTATTATAGGCAATTGGTAACTGCAAGCAGACCTGCAACACCTTCTCCTTCGCCTACAGCCAATAGCAAAGTGCCATCTGGAGCGTAGACTTCGAAAGAAATTTCACCATATCTATCCCCTGGGAAACTCCAGTTTGCTTCGCTTGTACCGGCAGGAATGGTAACAGTGGCACTGCCATCATAACCATCATTTGCAGTACAGTCAGCACCACCTAGGAATGTTCCTGCAGCAGCACCATAAGGCGAACACAATCCGATTTCAATTACGGTTCCATCACCTAGTGTAACGGTAATACCGCTACCGCCGTTTCCGTCGTCGGTTTGCCATCCATCGCCATAGGAATCATGCATGTCAACCACATAATCGCCAGGTACCGGAGTACAAGTCAACAAAGCATTGTACTGGAATGGTGAAGAGAAGAATCCACCTGTGATGATACCAGCGGCGCTGGCAGCGTCAAAGGTTCTTCCGTCAGTCAAGTTCAACTTCAATTCAAAGATGAATAAATCGCCAGGGAAGTAATCATCATCACCAAGGCCCATAGCTGCAACAGCCTCACCAAAAGTAGCGGACAAGGTTGCTCTAGGCAAGCCCAATGGTCCGTTGGTGAATTCTGAAGCAGGAACAGTCTTCACCAAAGAGTTTTCTGTGGTGGTTGTTCCATTGTCCGGAGAAAGGTCTCTTATGGTCACGTAGATATCCACGCTTTCCAACAATGCACCATCCTCTTCATCTTGTTCCTCAACTTCTACGGAAAAGGAAGAAGAATCGTCACTGGAGTTAAGAACCGCATTGATTACGTTCAAAGTACGCAATACCGCACCGGTTTCATATTCAAGTACCTCGTCAATGGTGTTGTTCCCATCCTCACAGGAGGAGAAGGCGAACACCGTCAGGCATACCAATATTAAAGTTTTGAATGTATTTTTCATCGAATTAATTTTTTAGTTTGCGGGATTAGTTACTCCATTATCCCAGAATACCTGTGTTGCATTGTCTGTACGTTGGTTTAGGTTAGGGTTGGAGCTAACTTCACCACTTGGATACAACAAGGTTCTTGGGAATGGACCAGGATTGATCTCAACGTTCCTTGCCAAAGTTCTTGGGTATCCAGTTCTTCTAATGAAGTTGAAGGCATCTGCACCTGCACCGTAAAGGGCTACAAAATATTGCTCACCCAATATGTCCATCTTGTCCTTGTCTACAGGCCATCCAAAACCATCCAATCCAGTTGTGGTGGAAGCACTTTCGAATTCGGCAACCATATCATCAATGAAGGTTTGGATTCTAGTCTCATCAGGGGCGTAAGATGAATCGGCACCACCATCAAGTGAACCAAAGGCAACAACTTTTGTAATGGACTCGGTGATACCATCTTCCAAAGCTGCAGCAGCGGCAGTTGGGTTGCTTTGTGCCATGTATGCTTCGGCACGCATGAACTCAACATAAGAAGAAAGCATGATTGGCTCGATACCGGCACCACCACCACCAGCTCCTAGCGCCAAACGGTTGGTATAAGTAACAAACACATCATCATCTTCTTCAGCATCATAGTATGTAGTGATGAAATCGTCATGATCATCAAAATTACCACCTGCTGGGTAAACACCAACTGCAGTTCTGGTAAAGTTATCTGGTGGAATACCATCGTCATCACCGTGCATTCTACCCCAGTATCCCAATTTTGCAGAACACCAGTAATCCTCATCAGGAGTGAACTCTAATTGTGAAGGAACAGTTTCCAATGAACAAGAAAGGGTCTCACCGTTAGGAGCTCCACTGATTATGGAGTAAGAATCGGTGTCTTGGTTGTAAAGTACAGTAATGTTACCTGGAGTGATGGCATTCTGACGATAGAAATAGTAACGTCTTCTTGGGTCATCATCCTCAAAATAATCTCCGTAAGAACCGGCCATTAGGTTGATCAACCAGTTGGAACGGTACAAGTTGGCACCATCACTTCTATAATCACTTGCGTAATCTGGGTGTCTGGTATCAGGAGAGTTGGCGTTGGTGCCATATGCGAATTCGAAATCGTCCGCACTATCTTCAATGACATTGGTGGCATTGATAACGGCACTGTAGTTTCCAACAGTCAAATCAGCTCTCATCAACAAAGTGTTGGCCAATTTGATCCATGCATCGGCATCTCCATCATAGTAGAAGTCGGTACCGGTTCCGATAGATGCGCCGTTTAGCAAGGACTTGGCCTCGGCCAACAATGCACGTGCAGAAGCGTATACTTCTTCATCGTTGTCAACAGTTGGGTTCGGGAACTCATCCGGTTGATTAATTTGGGAATAAGGAATATCTCCAATGTAATCCACAAACAACATCAAAAGGTGGGCTTCCATAATTTTAGAAACTCCAACATGGAAGGAAAGGTCCACATCCTCACTTGCAGCATCAATTTCTTGGATGGCAGCAATATCTGGAACGATATTGGCGTAAAGATTGGTCCATGCACCATCCAACGTACCTGAACCCCAGGTGTTGAAATAGTTTCTTCCGGACATGTATTCAATTCTACTTAACTGGGAACCAACGTTGTTAAACGTAGTGACCGCATTACGGTAGCTCAACTGGATTGAGTTCAGCAGCAAATCTGGATCTGCCTCCGTCAATTGGTTGGGGTTATCAACCTGTTCAAGTTCTAGTGTCTCACAGGAATTGAAAGTAATCCCCGCTGCTAGAGTGAACGCAAAAATTATTG
>JAGQZL010000231.1 GCA_020434915.1 Allomuricauda sp.
AAGGATTCCACACAATTGGGCCTAAAGAACATCAAGCAGCGATTAAAACTGTTGTATGCTGATAATGCCTCCTTTAACTTGGAAGAGATTTCGGATGAAGTGGTGGCCAACATCAAAATTCCCATGGCATGAAAATAAGATGCGTCATTGTTGAAGATTCCCGTTTGGCCCGCAATGAGTTGAAGGAGCTTATCAAACAGCATGACGACCTTCAAATTGTGGGAGAAGCGGAGAATGTGGATGCGGGGTTTGAACTGATTCAGGGTGAAAGGCCCGATTTGTTGTTTCTGGACATCAACATGCCCGAAAAGGATGGTTTTGAACTGTTGGAAATGTTGGATGAGGTGCCCATTACCATTTTTACCACAGCGTATGACGAATATGCCATAAAATCGTTCGAGTACAATGCCCTGGATTATCTTTTAAAGCCTGTAAGCGCCAAAAGGTTTGATATGGCTTTGGAGAAAGTTCGTGCCAAACTGGATGAATCCCAAAACACTTCAAAGGAAAGAAAGCTTTCGGAAAGTAGTCAGATATTCATCAAAGATGGGGAATCGTGCTGGTTGGTAAAGATTGGGGATATTTCGTTGTTCGAGATTGTGGGCAACTATACACGGGTATTTTTTGAGGATAAAAAGCCTTTGCTCTACAAATCGCTCAACCAAGTGGAGGAAAAACTACCTGAAGAATCCTTTTTTAGGGCCAATCGGCAGCAGATAATCAATACCAATTATATTGAGAATGTAGTGCCTTGGTTCAACGGAAAACTGAAACTGACACTCAAAAATGGGGAAGAAGTAGAGGTCTCACGGAGACAATCCTACATATTCAAGGACAAAATGAGTTTGTAAAAAGGCCTTCAAATATGAAGGCCTTTTTTGTTTAAGCTCTTAGAATATCCTTGTACCGGTCCTTGTAACCAAATAACACCACAACATTCAAGATTAAGAGGGCCAAGGCAGGCCCAATACTATCTGGAGCCAAGGTTGCGTGGAACAGGACCGCACAAACTGAAACGCTCATCAAAATCAAAGCCATTAAAGCCCCATATTTGTTCAAAATAAAGGAGATACCGGCCACAACTTCTACCAAACCTACCAGCAGTAAGGTTTTGGAGGTGGAAAGACCTGTAAAATAAGCCATCATACTTTCTGGCATTTCCTCCGGGGCAGGAAGAAAGGGGTAAAGTTTGTTGGCTCCAAAAACGAGCACGAAGATTCCCAATAGAATGCGCGCTACCAAAAAAACTTTTGAATTCATAGGTGATTGTTTTGAAGGTTGAGCAATAAAAGTACCCAAAAAATGAATATTCAATAATTTTTTCTTCGCGTATTTTGTTGGAAATGAAACAACTATAGGGATTTCAACAAGCCGCCGTCAATGGGAATATTGGTGCCAGTAATGAATGCCGCTTGGTCTGAAGCCAAAAATGCAACTAGGTATCCATATTCCTTTGGGTCCCCGATTCGCTTCATGGGTACCTGTTCTTCCATGTTGGAGCGTACTTCTTCTGGGGAAATACCCAATTTTTCTGCTTTCTTGCTGTTGAGTTGTGCTATTCGGTCCGTATCAAAATAACCGGTAAGCGCACTGTTCACCGTTATGCCAAATGGCGCCACATCATAGGCCAGACTTTTGGCCCAAGTGACCACTGCCGCCCGGATTGAGTTGGAAAGCGCCAAGTAGTTCAGGGGTTCTTTCACCGAAATGGAGGCGACGTTAATGATACGTCCCCATTTGTTTTGTTGCATGTGCTGTAAGGCAAGCTCCGTGGTAAAAACCACTGATTTAAAAAGGAGGTCAAAAGCTTGTTGGTAGTCATCCACCTTTTTTTCGAGGGCACCGCCTGCTTGTGGGCCTTGGGTGTTGTTCACCAAAATGTCCACCGTATTGTGCTCAAAAAATTCTGATATAGTGGTTTTGTAGGCATCAAAATCTGTAAAGTCAACTACTAAATATTGATGCTTTTGCCCTTGACTCTCATCCATGCCATCCACAATGGCCTTCATACGTTCTTCATTTCGGGCCATGAGGGTCACACTGGCCCCGCTGTCTGCCAATTGTCTGGCAACGGCCTCGCCAATACCTTTGCTGCTTCCGCCAACCAAGACTCTTTTTCCTTTAAGGGATATATTCATTTTTACTTGTATTCTTCTCGAACCGGGCTAAAAATATCCATTAGTTTGCAGGCCGTAATCGCCCTTCCGCTATGAGGAGTATTGGAAGGGATGATGACCACATCTCCAGATTGGTAAATGTTGGTTTTTCCATCTAGGGTAAATTCGAAAGAGCCTTCCACCACATGCATGATCTGTTCGTGTATGTGATGATGCTCGGGTACTATGGCATCCTTTTCCACATCCCAAAATACCCAGCTCATCTGTTCTCCATGGACCAATTTTCCATGGTATCCGGGCATAATTTCCCTTGATTTGATTTCAGATAGGTTCATCGTTTTCAATTTTACTGCCAAGATAGAAATTAATAAGATGGTTTCTTTGTTTGTATTGGATGTGGCAATGGCTATTTTTGAACGATAAACCATTTTGATGCACATACATTTTATTGCCATAGGGGGGAGTGCCATGCATAATTTGGCATTGGCATTACAAGAAAGAGGCTACACGATCAGTGGAAGCGACGACGTGATTTTTGAACCTTCCAAGAGCAGATTGCAGTCCAAAGGACTTTTACCTGAAGCCTTTGGTTGGTTTCCAGAAAAAATCCACGGTGGGTTGGATGCTGTAATCCTTGGTATGCATGCCAAGGCCGACAATCCCGAATTATTGAAAGCCCAGGAGATGGGTTTGAAAATCTATTCCTATCCCGAATTTTTGTACGAACAGTCCAAATATAAGACCCGAGTGGTGATCGGTGGCAGCCATGGTAAGACTACCATTACCTCCATGATTTTACATGTGCTTAAGTACAACGACATTGAGGTTGATTTTATGGTGGGGGCGCAATTGGATGGTTTTGACAAGATGGTGCACCTGACAGAAGACAATGATTTTATTGTTTTGGAAGGCGATGAATATCTCTCTTCTCCAATTGATAGGAGGCCTAAATTTCACTTGTACAAGCCTAACATAGCCCTTTTGAGTGGCATTGCCTGGGATCACATCAATGTGTTCCCGACTTTTGAAAACTATGTGGAGCAGTTCCGGATTTTTGTGGACAGCATCGTGAAAGGAGGAAGCATTACCTACAATGAAGAGGATTCAGAGGTTAAAAAGGTGGTAGAGGCAACGGAGAACCCGATTCGGAAATTTCCCTATACTACCCCTGAATACCGGGTGGTGGATGGGATAACCTATTTGGAAACCCCGGATGGTGAAATGCCTTTGGAGGTATTTGGCCGACATAACTTGAACAATTTGGCTGGGGCCAAATGGGTATGTCAGCAAATGGGAGTGGATGAGGAGGATTTTTACGAGGCCATGACCACTTTTAAGGGAGCTTCCAAACGTCTGGAAAAGTTGGCCGAGGGAAGCAATAAAATTGCATTCAAGGATTTTGCACATGCTCCCAGCAAGGTGCGTGCTACAGTTGGAGCAGTAAGGGAACAATATCCATCCCGAAAATTATTGGCCTGTCTGGAACTGCACACCTATAGTAGCCTTAATCCTGAATTTTTAAAACAATATGAAGGAACCTTGGATAAAGTAGACCATGCGGTAGTTTTTTACTCCTTGGATGCCTTGAAGATTAAAGGATTGCCGGAGGTCACGGCCCAACAGATCAAAGATGCTTTTGGGCGGGAAGACATCAAGGTATATACCAAGGCAGAAGATTTCCAGACTTTTTTGTACAAGTACAATTTTGAAAACACAATCTTGTTGTTGATGAGTTCAGGCAACTATGGAAACCTGGATTTCAATAAGTTGAAAATGATTTTCAAGTAAGGGCCAAGGTGCTAATTTGTCATGTGCAACCCTTCGGAATGGAAATTGTGTATGAAGAATTGTGAAATCGTTTCTTCAACAGGTCATTAAATCACTTCGGCGAGCAGTATCCATACTTATGGCGGCCTATACGTTGGGCATTTCCAATATTATTCTAGAAGAAAACAGGATGATAAATGATTCCCGAAAGAACGTAGAGCAGCAGGAAGCTCAAAGTGAGGACGATTCGCTTTAATTTCCTGAGTCACGGTTGCAGGATTAAACCCCAAACTGTCTCAAATGATGGTCCAAATGCTTGTACTGCATTTGCCCCCATTGCTCTGAAGTAAAAGAACCAAAAATGGGGTGCGGCTCCCATTGTTCCTTATTTTTTTCTTGGTGGAAATCATTGATCAAAACCACAAGTTTATCTTTTTCAGTAAGGAAATCCTTCTCTTCCATAACCTTAAAACCTTTGGCAGTGGGGAGGCCTTGTCGCCAAGGCTTGTCATTGTAGAGGCTTTTTCTGAAGAACTTGCCCATCAACTTTAGCATGGGACTGGGTTTGTTATTGGGATTGTACCTTCCCAACGCAGTTTTTAACGGATACTGACAGTGGCGCAGCATTTGGCCCACCTTCATTTTTCCCCATTCCCCTTGGGAGGAATCGGATAATTTGTCAATTCGTGATAAGATTTCAGAGTGTGCGTTGGAATCAAAAAGCGATTTCATGGTGGAGTGTTTAACTTGAAAATTACATAAAATTATTCTCCTATCTTTAGACCATGCAAGAAAAACTAGCTTCCTTTTCTATAAAAAATTGGGCAGATGATGACAAGCCCAGAGAGAAATTGGTGCAGAAGGGCAGTTCCGTGCTTTCTGATGCCGAATTGATCGCCATTTTGATTGGATCTGGGAGCAGGAATGAAAGTG
>JAGQZL010000232.1 GCA_020434915.1 Allomuricauda sp.
CGAACCTGCCAAAACGGCTTCCTGTCCATTGTATAAGTGGAGGAAGCCCCTCACTTTCTGTTGAATATATACGGCGGCCAATTTGTCCTCGAACTTTCTCCAGAACAACATGTCCTCATACCATTTAAGGTAAACTTCTTTGGTGATTTTTTTCATCAACGGTTGTATTAATTGAAATTCCCTGCGATGGGGAATGGCAAAAATACATATATATCTGTTTTGGAAAAAGAATTGAATTAAGAATCGCCCAAAAATGAACTATTGAAAGCCAAAGGCAAAATATCCCCCATGGAAGTGCATTTATAAATGGGACCCTTTTCCGCTTTGAGCAATAGGGTAATGGGGGCCTGTTGTTTTTGTTCATATTCCATGATGGATTGCCTGCAATTACCACAGGGCGCAGCCGGTTTATCAACTACATGATCTGCAGATGCCGCACTGATGGCCAGTGCCTTTATGGCCACTCCCGGGAATCTGGCCCCAGCTTGGAACACCGCCACACGTTCCGCACATAATCCTGCCGGATACGATGCATTTTCTTGGTTGCTACCAATGACAATCTCCCCATTCTCCAAAAGAGCGGCGGCCCCAACCTTGAAATTGGAATACGGGGCATAGGCATTTGACCTAACCTCTTCAGCAGTCTTTAACAATTTTTGTTCGTTTTGTGACAACTCATTGGTGTCCTCAAAAATGAGCAGATCAAAACCTATCCGTTTCTTTTCCATTTGTTAGGGATATATCCAAAAATAAGAAAACCTGTCCATGGGGACAGGTTTTCCTTAAATATATTATTACCTATCAATCGTTGTATTGTTCTTCCCCAAAATTGAAGGTCAGGGAAAAACGCAAGGTGTTCTCCAACGGATTCTTCACCTGTGAGGTAGAGAATAGGTACGAAAGATCTATTTGGGCCGACTTGAACTTAAAGCCCGCTCCCAACGTAAAATACTTTCTCGCACCTTTTTCCTCACTTTCATTGAAATACCCGGAACGCAACATAAATGCTTCCCTAAATCGATATTCGGCACCAAATGCCCAGGCAACCTCTTTCAACTCCTCGCTGAATCCGTCCGGGGCATCCCCAAATGATTCAAAAATTCCACTGAAAAAGCTAATGTTCTGGTACTCGTCGTTGTCCTCGGAGGTAATGTCACCATCGCCAGTGAAATCCCTTGGCGTGGGCACCAACAATTTATTGAATTCCGTATTAAGCGATAGGATATTATCCTGATCTAGAATAAAATCGAAACCGGCACCAAACTTCAAGTTGGTCGGTAAAAAGTTTTGTTGTCCTCCTTCATCATATTGAAGGGGACTTCCTATATTGGAAATATTGAATCCCAACCTCCAACGGCCATCAAAACTGCTATAGGCAATTTCAGGAGATCGATAGAAACCGGCCACATCCACTGCAAAGGCATTGGCGGCTTGTGAATCTTGGGTACCGTCCTGAAACCTAAGATTGGAACTGATGAACCTACCGACCACTGCCATGGAAAAACTTTGGCTCAGTTTAAGGGAATAGGACCCATCCAATGCAAATTCATTGGGCTTTACCAAAGTGGCTTCTTGATCAATGGTCTGACGCAGCTCAATCTCACCCAGACCAAAATAGCGCAGTCCGAAGGCAAACGCGCTTCGATCGTTGAGCTTATTGTAAAAGGTCGCATTCAATAGCGATACATCGTTCACAATGGTTTCCAGATACGGAGTATAGCTGACCCCAACCCCCATTTTCTGTGTGGCAAAGGCATACTTTGCTGGGTTCCATTGTTGGGAATACGCATCAAAGGAGGTAGCCACACCCATATCCCCCATACCGGATGCCCTTGCATCGGCAGCGATGGTCAAAAACGGTACGGCTGTGGTGATTGCTCTTTCTTGTTGTGCTCTTATCTGTGGGGCCATGATAACGAACACTACCAATATGAGTAACTTTTTCATTCGAAGTTTTTAGCGTTTAGTAAAGTTCATGATCCAAAAAACTTTGGATTATATTACATGTTAACGGCAGTTTGGCAAAATTCTTATAATAAGGTATGCATTTTTGCCTCTTTTTTGATGAACGGTTCCAAAAAACAACCCCCAACCCATGATTTAACCGTTAAAACCCTACCTGTTCATACTAATTTACATCCATCTCCGTTACAAAAGTGTGGCAATTGTAAATATTGGCGTGGCCATATTTATTTGACACTGACAAAATATAATGGCAAAAACACCGTTTTAATGCCATTGAAGGATTAAAAAAATCAAAACAAGTTGAAGTTACTGAGGGGTTAAATCCCTGAGTATAAAGTACTCAAGCCCAAATTATGAAAAAACACTTTATCAAAGTTGTACTTTCTTGCGCTATTGTGATGGCAAGTTTTTCAAGCTGTAAAAACTCTTCATCTTCCAAGAACATCTCCAGAGCCACTGGTTGGAAAATTAACGCCAAAGAAGGGGGATTCCAATACAATTCTGACTTCAAGGAGCAGGAAACTCCTCCCGGAACCGTCTTTATTGAAGGGGGTACCTTTACCAAAGGTAAGGTCCAGGATGACATCATGCACGATTGGAACAACACCCCAACGCAACAGCACGTACAATCCTTTTACATGGATGAGACCGAGGTGACCAACGTCATGTACCTGGAGTATTTGGACTACCTTAAAGAGGTATATCCACCAGAGAATCCAAATTATGCAAACATCTACAAAGGTGCCCTACCTGATACCTTGGTATGGAGAAACCGATTGGGCTTCAACGAGACCATGACCAACAACTACCTGAGACACCCTGCCTATGCGGAATATCCAGTGGTAGGTGTAAATTGGGTACAGGCTTCCCAATATGCCGAGTGGCGAACCGACAGGGTGAACGAAGCCATGTTGGAAAGGGAAGGTTTCTTGGCCGATGACACCAAATATAAGGTGTTGAACGGTGAAGTGAACGGAACCTTCAGCACGGAGGCTTACTTGAACAATCCTGAATCCGTGTACGGTGGTGAAATCGATTCCCTTCAAGGAAAACAAAAGCGTGATTCCATCAATGCTTTTGCCAAGAGAAGTAGCGGTATCATTATGCCAGAATACAGATTGCCTACCGAAACCGAATGGGAATATGCTGCCCAGGCGCTTGTGGGAAGTAGGGAATACAACAACTATAGAGGTAGAAAAAAATATCCTTGGGAAGGTGACTACACCCGTAACGGACAACGTGTAGGACGTGGTGACCAGTTGGCCAACTTTAAACAAGGAAAAGGTGATTATGGCGGTATTGCCGGATGGTCCGATGACGGCGCCGATATCACCGCTCAAGTAAAATCATACAAACCCAACGATTTTGGCCTATACGACATGGCCGGAAACGTAAACGAATGGGTAGCTGACGTTTACCGCCCCATTGTGGATGATGAAATCAGTGACTTTAACTACTACCGTGGCAACGTTTTCATGAAAAAGGCCATTGGTGAGGACGGAAAAGTTGAGATCTTGGAAGATCAAATCGTGTACGATACACTACCTAATGGAAAAATCGTTGCCATGAACCTTCCAGGTGAAATAAAAGAAGTACCTGTTGGAGAAGAGGAAACGTATTTGAGAACCAACTTTGACCAAAGTGACAACAGAGGTTATAGGGATGGAGACCCTGGTTCTTCCAGATTTTTCTCAAAATTCAATGATGAGGAAGATAACAGAAAGATGTACGACTCCCCTAAATTTAAGGCAGAGCGTGATTCAACAGGAAAGTTGATCCGTGAGTATGATACCTCCAACTACAGAACTTCATTGATCAATGATGAGGTGCGTGTATACAAAGGTGGATCATGGAGAGACCGAGCTTACTGGTTGGATCCAGCGCAAAGAAGATATATGCCACAATACATGGCAACAGACGATATCGGATTTAGATGTGCCATGTCCAGAGTGGGATCCAAATCCAAGACCAAGAACAAATCAGTTCGCCACAAAAAGGCAAAATAAATTGAGTCAACTTATTTTTGAAGCTCCGGCCGTTGGTCGGAGCTTTTTTTTATCTTCGATTTATGACTTTGGAACAATTGCACGCGCTCTTTTTGGAGCACCCCATTATAAGCACGGATACCCGTAAAATTTCGGAAAACTGTCTATTCTTTGCCCTTAAGGGCGATAATTTTAACGGCAATGCCTTTGCAACCGAAGCCTTGGAAAAGGGAGCCGCCTATGCCGTGATCGATATGGAAGCGTACGAAGTGCCAGGAAAGACCATCTTGGTGGACCATGTGCTGGAAACACTGCAAAAGCTGGCCACCTACCATCGAAATTCATGTACTGCCAAAGTCATTTCCCTGACCGGCAGCAATGGGAAGACCACGACCAAGGAACTCATCAATGCGGTGATTTCCAAAAAATACAGGACCATTGCCACCCAAGGCAACCTTAACAACCACATTGGGGTTCCCTTGACTTTATTGTCCATTCAAAAGGATACGGAAATGGCCATTGTGGAAATGGGGGCCAACCATAAAGGGGAAATTGAATTTTTATGCAACATTGCCCAGCCAGATTTTGGCTATATCACCAACTTCGGGAAGGCGCATTTGGAAGGTTTTGGAGGGGTGGAAGGCGTGATCCAAGGAAAAAGCGAGTTGTACAAGTACCTGATGGCGAACAACCGATACATTTTTATGAATGCGGATGACCCTATCCAACGGGAAAAATTGGATTCGTATGTCAAGAAAATGGGCTTCAGCAACCATGATCATCAGTATTTCAATATTGAGTTTTTAGGGGCCAACCCTTTTGTTTCCCTGAAAGTTGAAGATGTGCAGGTGGACACCCAAT
>JAGQZL010000233.1 GCA_020434915.1 Allomuricauda sp.
TCGCACCAATGGCAACCCACATCACAACCCCCAACCCGAATAAAGTAAGCGGCCGTCCCCTTGTGATAGCCCTCTCCCTGGATGGTATAAAATTCCTCCATCAAAGGCAGCATCAGGCCCTTTTCCACCAATTCCATTGTATTTGTTTCCACCATGGTGCAAAGATACGTTTATGCCTGTGGAATACCAGCTATCTTTTTGATTATTGCTTTAGGGTAAAATGGCCGTTGCGTCGATGGATGGTCCCTTCATGATCGGTAAGTTCCAACGTATACCAATAATCCGAAGGAGGCAACGGCTTTCCATTGTAGAAACCACTCCAACCATTTTGAAAAGGGTCGATTTGCCCCATCAATTTTCCATATCGATCAAAAACGAGGAAGTTGCCACTGGCGTAGTACTCGCTCGTAATCCCCTTAATGGTCAGCACATCATTGACCGAATCATTGTTTGGGGTAAAGAACTTGGGCACCCCCACTACACCCACTTGGATGGCATCCACTCCACACCCATTTTTATCGATGGCATACAACGTGTGCAATCCGGGTTCCACATTGGTAAACACAGAGGTTTCCCCTCCCTCCCCGAAGGGATTGTCCAAATAAAAGGCATAGTCTCCCAGACCCAGTCCCCCATTTTCATGCAGAACGGTGATGGTCCCAGTGTCCCCGTCATCCTCCACTATAATGAATTGGGGCAAAAGCGTGGGCGGGCTAGATTCCATTACTTCAAAACGCAAGGGAGGTGACGGACAGCCGTCCTCGGAGATTGCCACCACATTGTATTGACCGCCTTCGGAAAGCACCATGGTAGCATCTTCCCCTATGAGCGTATTATTAGCATTGTACCACTGATATTGATAATCCCCAAAAGGTCTTAACGGAACTACTTCCACCGATGACCCACTACAGAAAAAATAACTTTCTTCCAGCTCAAAGGATGGGGTTTGCAAAACCGTTAACGAAAGATGTTGCCCCACCCCGAAGCAAGTGCCCGAGACCTCATCGTCCACCCGCACAAATAGAGTTTCAGAATAGGCCAAGGTATTGGTGTAGGATTCCGGATTTCCAATCGGGTTCCTTTTTAAAAGGGCATCGTTCTCATCCTGATAAAACGAAACCGTCAATCCTTGTGTTGAGGGAAACTGGTCCAGCAGATCCTGTTCAGCATCCAACAAGTTGAAGGTTGCAAAACCGTCCGCATTGCCATCATCACAAGTTTCCATGGCATATACATATCCGTTTGGAAATGATGTAGTGGACACATCCAGATATACCGTGCCAATGTCAAAACAATAATCCCCGGCGCCTTCTACCCGAAAAAACAATTGATTGGAAACAGCATTGTTATAATTCTGGGCATCTATGGCATCCTCCCTATTTTCCGCATCCGTTTCCGATAGGTAAAATGTGAATGCAAAGTTCCCTACTTCAGGACTTAGCAAATCCAAATATTGGGTAAGATCAAAATTGGTAAAACCATCCACAATACCATCTTCGTCGCAATTGGTCAACGTTATTCCATTGTTGATATCGGGTGGGATCAAAACAGTGGCCCTGATTGGGATCCGTTCCCCTTGACCACACCCATTATAGGATGCCATGGCATAAAAAGTTTGGGAAGCGTTCAACACAGGGGTGTTAAAACTATTCCCCACAGCCAAAGGCACACCTCCTGTTTCTGTTTCAAACCAATATACATTTCCTATAGATGCCTCTGCTTCCAGAGTAACAGTTCCAGGTCCGCAAATGGTACCCGGTGATACAGACATGATCTTAGGCGTAGTTATTTTTGTACTTGCAGACAAATTGAGGACGGGATCCCCCGGCATTCCGCCATATTCCACAATATACCCTTTGGGTTGGTAGTCTCCAGAGGCATCCCCTGTGATTCGCAAATCGTTCCACGACCCTGTAATACCAATACCGGGAGAGGTAATATGGGCGTAGTCTTCCCCATTTAAATCGTTGGGTTCATTGGTGTTCCAAAAAGCAAAATTAGGGGTACTCCCTGTGTAATTGCCGTTCCAAAATACTTGTCCTTGCTCCGGACCGGTCATCCACATCCAAACGCCTTCGGTCTGTTCATCAGACCCACCAATCCATCCTGTTCCGGTGGTCTGTTCCCCAGTAATTTGGGCTTCGGCAGCCGAAGTAATGGTAGCCAAGTATCCCTGCAATCCGAAATAGGTTCTGTTTTCTGCCGCGGCCCTGGCATCATCCCAACGAATGCCCACATCGGACACATATTCGTAGTAGTGCCCAGTTTCGGGCAAATAATTGGCGCTTCCAATGGTCAGGGAAAAATACTTTTCTTCTTCCGGGTCATCGGAGGTACTTTCAAACACCACATCCTTGACCGCTGCAATGAGATCAGTGTACATCATGGGCAAGCCTCCTACTCCTGTGAGTGTCAATTTTGCCTCTTGGGCATTCCAACTTGTAGTGATTGAAGGATGACTGTTCTGGAGGCTGAGCACATCAAAACCGCGCTCGTATCCTGTGGAAATCTGAATGTAAAAAGCGTCGATTTCCGTATCGTCCGGGTCCAGAATATCAAAATCGGTCACAATGGGAATGGATGTCAGCGGACAATAAATCTGGTCTCCATCGGCATTTACTTCCGGGGCAATATTGCTCTGCGACCAACAGAAAGATGAAAAGATGAGCAAAAGGCCACAAAACAAGTTTTGTGATGTCAAACCTCTATATCTTTTGATTATTCTCATTTTCTTGTTGGTTCCAAAGTCGGAAAGATACAAAGTAATACAACGGCTTAAATTTTATCCGACCAATCTAGGAACAATTCCGATAGCTGCACCTCTTACTTAACGGCAATGACATCAATTTCGATTTTCCCATTGGCTGCTATTCCCGCTGCGGCAAAAGTAGTCCGGGCCGGTTTTTTGGTAAAATATTGGGTATAGATTTCATTAAAGGCCGAAAAATCATCCATGCTACTTAAGATAACCGTACATTTTACCACATGGTCCAACGTCATTCCGTGTTGGGCCAGTACTCCTTCAATATTTTTGATAGCCTGTTCCGTTTCTGCCTGAATTCCACCTTCCACTAGGGTTCTTGTGGTATGGTCCATGCCAATCTGCCCTGCCAAAAAGAACATATTTCCCGCTTGGACGACATCACTGAAGGGTGCATTTTGTTTTTTGGGCTCATGGGATTTATGGAAAATAAGTTGGGTATCCTCCTGGGCATAGGTAGTGGCCATGACCCCACATATAAAAATGGACAGCAATGCATAGTGGAAAGGTTTCATATTCCTGTTTTTAGTTTTGCTTAAAATTACCCTATTTTTATCGGAAATTGAACACCATGGGCGACAAAGAAAAATTCTTTGAACATATTGAACAAGGGTATACCATGAAGGGTGATTCCATTACCGTGGGAGCAGCCATGTTGGATGGAGAGACCATCACCAACGCCTTCGTAAAAGTGCCCTTAAAAACATTGAACCGTCATGGACTTATTGCCGGGGCAACCGGTACCGGAAAGACGAAGACCCTCCAGGTATTGGCCGAAAATCTTTCGGACAAGGGAATCCCAGTACTCTTAATGGATTTAAAAGGGGATTTGAGTGGTATTGCCCAGCCTAGCCCAGGACATCCAAAAATTGATGAACGCCATGCCAAGATAGGATTACCCTTTGAAGCCAAAGGTTTTCCAGTAGAGATATTGACCCTTTCCGAGCAGGATGGGGTGCGTTTACGTGCCACGGTTTCGGAATTTGGCCCCGTGCTCCTCTCCCGTATTTTGGATCTTTCCGAAACACAGGAAGGTATTGTGGCCGTGGTATTTAAATACTGTGATGACAACAAGTTGCCACTCTTGGACCTGAAAGATTTCAAAAAAGTGTTGCAGTATGCCACAGGAGAGGGAAAAAAGGAATTTCAGGATGCCTATGGCCGCATTTCCACCAGTTCCACAGGGACCATTCTGAGAAAAATCATTGAATTGGAGCAGCAGGGAGCTGACCTTTTCTTTGGCGAAAAATCTTTTGAGGTGGATGATTTGGTCCGTATTGACGACAATGGACGGGGCTATGTGAACATTATTCGCTTGACCGACATCCAAGACCGTCCCAAACTATTCTCAACATTCATGCTGAGTCTCTTGGCTGAAATCTATTCCACATTTCCAGAACAAGGGGACAGTGATAGACCAGAGTTGGTGTTGTTCATAGATGAGGCCCATTTGATATTCGACAATGCCTCCAAAGCCCTTTTGGACCAAATTGAAAGCATCGTAAAACTGATTCGTTCCAAAGGAATTGGGTTGTTTTTCGTCACCCAGAACCCAACCGATGTGCCCGACGATGTACTGGCCCAATTGGGATTGAAGGTACAACATGCTCTTCGCGCCTTTACGGCCAAGGATAGAAAAGCTATCAAATTAACGGCCCAGAACTACCCCATTACCGAGTTTTATGATACAGCGGAGGTTTTGACTTCCCTTGGAACAGGGGAAGCTTTGGTATCCGCTTTGGATGAAAAAGGACGTCCCACCCCTTTGGCGGCCACAATGATGAGAGCACCCATGAGCCGCATGGATATTTTGTCCGATGGCGAAATCAAAGAAGTACTTGACAATTCCAAATTGATCAAAAAATACAATGAGGAAATTGATAGGGAGAGTGCCTACGAAATCCTGAACGAGAAAATTGAAAAGGCGGAGAAAGAAGCCGAAAAAGAAGAGAAAACCACAACGCGAAGAACCACCACATCCAGAAGTAGGACCAGTACCCGAATGAACCCCGTGGTAAAGGTATTGACCAGTGCCACTT
>JAGQZL010000234.1 GCA_020434915.1 Allomuricauda sp.
CTTTCGATTTAAGCTTTCGTCTTTTAAGCAGTTCCCTGTTGGCCTTGAAACTTTTGATGGCATGCATCATATTTCCTTCGCCTCCTATGATAAAATTTTTTCTTCTATTTGCGCTATATGTTAAGAATATGTTACATAAAATCGAGATTATTTGATGATAAATAAAAAAACGGCACAATCTAATGACTGTGCCGTCTGTGTATTTTAGAAAAGAGACGCTTAATATTTCGCACTTTTCCCATTGGCTTGGGTTCTTACGATGAAGTTGCGAATGTCTTCATTGGCCGATTTCAAATCTTCATGACGAAGATACATCATGTGTCCTGAACGATAACCTTTGAATTCAAAACGATCCTTCATTCTACCACTTGGATCTACTTGGGACATGGTATATTTGGCCGCAAAATAGGTGCAGGCACCATCATAATAGCCAGATTGTACCAATACGTTCAAATAAGGATTCTGCGCCATGGCCTGACGCAAATTGTCCCTTACATTATCATCGCTATCATCCCAAGGATGCACCGGGCCAAACATGTTGTATTTGATGTCGGTCTTGAAGTTGAGCTCTTCCTGTAGATAATAATTAATGGCAGGGGTAAAGCTGTGCAACCAAGAAGTCAATTCCGGAGCATAGTCGGGTCGAGTACCAAATAGCGTCTTGTCGATGCCCAAGTATCTGCTGTCCAAACGCCCGATGGTGTAACCGCCATTGTCCTTCAACAACGCTTTCCAGAAAAACTGGGTTGGAACCACCAAATTATGGTCAATGATATCCTTTGTCTTCAATCCTGTGTAGTAGGCCATCTTTTCGGCGACTGCATTTCGCTCAGCTTCAGGGATAAATCCACCTTTGGCAATGGCAGGTAACAGCGTATTGATGGTATAGTCTTCTACCTCAGGGAGCATTTCCACCAAGTCTTTACTTTGTAAAGCAGTGGGCAACATTTTATGGTGCCATGCCGCTGCTGCATAATAGGGGAGGTTTAGGGCCGCAGATACAGGATCGTTGTCGCGGAATACCTTGTAATCCGCAGGGGATACCATGATCACTCCGTTCAAATACATCCATTGTTGGTTCTGTAAGGCCAAGGAAAGTCCCATTACCCGGGTACCCCCATAACTTTCACCCACAATGTATTTGGGAGACCTCCATCGATTGTTTCGAGTCACAAACGTGTTCAACCACTCGGCCAAGTATTTGGTGTCCGCATTGATTCCGAAGAATTTTTTACGATCCACATCCTTACCGGATTCAGGAATGGTCCTTGAATAACCCGTATTCACAGGGTTTACGTACACAATATCCGTTACGTCCAACACAGAATAAGGATTTTCCTTTACGCCATAAGGCTGTACAGGATATCCCTCATCATCGATTTTGAGCACGCGTGGCCCTGTGTAAGCCAAATGCATCCAAACGGAACCAGAACCCGGTCCACCGTTAAAAGAGATCAACAAAGGTCGGGAAGCCCTGTCCCTAACATTATTTCTGGTGTAATAAGTATAATGCAGAGAGGCAATGGGTTTTCCCATTTCATCCCAAACAGGTTGTGTGCCGGTAGTTGCCGTGTAATCAATTCGGGTTCCGTTGATAGTTACGGCATGTTGGGTGGTCACCGTAGTGTCAACTGGTATTTTCCGGTCTTGTGCAAAGGAAATGGTCGTGCATAGAAGTATGCCGAACAAAAAGAGTTTTCTCATAATATTTGGTTGAATTAGTCTAGTCACTAAAAGTAAGGATTTTGCAACTTCTTTTTTTGTTAAAGGAATGGTAAAAACCATGTTTGTTCCATGTTCAAAGATTCTTTTTAAATTTAAAATCACATAAAACCTTTTCGCCATGAAACCTATCGACCGAAGAATGTTCAACCATTTAGTTGCCAAGGGCGCCGCGGGTGCCGCTATCTTGTCCGCTGCCCCATTTGCCTGCGCCATGGGAAATAACCAGGAAAAGAAAAAATTGGGTATCGCTTTGGTCGGATTAGGCAGTTATAGCACCTACCAATTGGCGCCAGCATTGCAGGAAACCCAACATTGTTACTTGGCAGGTATTGTTACCGGAACCCCTGAAAAGGAAAAAGCTTGGGCCAACAAATATGGTATTCCCAAAGGGAATAGCTACAACTATCAAAATTTTGATAACATCGCCAACAACGATGATATTGATGTGGTATATGTGGTGTTGCCGAACAGCATGCATGCCGAATTCTGTATCCGGGCTGCCAAGGCAGGTAAACATGTAATCTGTGAAAAACCCATGGGCATCAGTGTTTCTGAGTGTGACGACATCATCAATGCCTGCAAACAAGCCGATGTGAAACTGGGCATGGGCTATCGGTTGCATTCAGAACCGTATACCCAACAGGTAAAACAATTTGTAAAGGAAAAAACCTTCGGTGAAGTTCAATTTGTAGCCGCGGAGGCCGCCTATCGCTCTGCTGGGAATCCCGATCAGTGGCGGTTGAACAAAAAACTTTCCGGTGGTGGCGCTTTGATGAACATGGGGGTCTATGCCATTCAGAGCGCCATTTACGGTACCGGGGAAAACCCGATTTCGGTTTCTGCCCAGGAATTCAGTACACGACCAGAGTATTTTAAGGATACGGACGAAACCATCATGGCCCAGTTTGAGTTCCCGAGCGGGGCAGTCGCCAACATTTCCACTTCCCATAATTTCAATGCCAACAGTATGTATGTTTCAGGCACTTCGGGATGGTTCCAGTTACAACCGGCGAACAATTATGGTCCCCTGAGTGGAAAAACTTCCAGAGGGGGGGAAATCAAGTTTCCCCATGAAAGCCAGCAAAAATTGCAAATGGATGATTTTGCGAAGCACGTGCTCTTTGGTGAACCCAACAAGGCCCCGGGAGAAATGGGCAAACGGGATATGATGATCGTAGAAGCGATTTACGAGTCCATTGCCAAGGGCGGACAAAAAATCACCTTGAATTTTAAACCTGGGTTTGGGTTTGGGGGATGAACGTTAATTTAAAACCCTTCAAAAACCCCCAATCCAAACAGCGCAAAATCATATTTCACGGGATCCTTGGGGTCCATCTTGCGCAAGTTTGTATTCAGCTCCAGCAAGGCTTTGGCATCGTTTTGTTTGCGTTTCAGCAGTTTCAATTTTCGGCCTACGTTGCCCGTGTGTACATCCAACGGGCAGGATAGTTTGCTAGGGGAAATGTTCTCCCAAAGGCCAAAATCAACCCCTGTGCCATTATCACGGACCATCCACCTCAAAAACATATTGATACGCTTGGCCGCTGAACCCTTCAACGGATCGGAAATATGCTTGGTAGTTCTAGTCTGGTGGGGCAGTTCAAAGAAAATCTCCTTGAATTTGGAAATGGCCGGTTGCATGGAATCCTTGGTTTGATGAGTGGTGAAAATGCCTTCCAAACCGCCATGGTTGGCATAGATGTTCTGTAGACTGGTTACAAAGTACCCCAAATCTATCCCATTGAACGTCCGGTGTACAAAGTTGGCCAATCTTACGAGGTCGTCCTCTTTATGATTCACTACAAAATCATACGGGGTGTTGCCCATCAAGTCCATTAATCTGGAAGCATTGTTGATGATGCTCTTGCGATTACCCCAGGCAATGGTGGCTGCCAAAAAGGCACTGATCTCAATATCCTCCTTTTGCGTAAACCGGTGCGGGATCTGCAATGGGTCGTCCTCCAAAAATTTAGGGTGGTTGTACTCGAGGACCTTGGCATCCAAAAAATCTTTGAGTTCGGCTTTGGTCATATCAATTCTTGGAAACGATGACACCATCTACCATGGTGAGCTTACGGTCTGCCATGTTGGCCAATTCCATGTTGTGCGTCACCAGTACAAAGGTCTGCCCAAACTCATCCCGTAGTTTAAAAAACAATTGATGTAGGTTATCCGCACTTTCCGAATCCAAATTACCACTGGGTTCATCGGCGAATACCACGGAAGGTTTGTTCATTAGTGAACGGGCAACGGCCACACGTTGTTGTTCCCCGCCAGACAACGCATTGGGTTTGTGGTCATACCGTTCAGATAGGCCCAGAAAGTCCAGCAATTCCTTGGCTCGCTGTTCCGCTTCGGCCTTGGGTGTTCCTTTGATAAAGGCAGGAATACAAACATTCTCCAACGCTGTGAATTCAGGCAACAATTGGTGAAATTGAAAGATAAACCCGATATGCTCATTTCGGAATTTTGCCAAATTCTTATCATTCAACTGGTTGATGTCCGTTTCGTTGATGGTCAAGGAGCTTTCCCCCTTGTTGGTAGGGACATCCAGTGTGCCCAAAATCTGTAAAAGGGTTGTTTTTCCAGCACCTGAGGCACCTACAATGGACACCACTTCCCCTTTTTTGATTTCAATATCGACTCCTTTCAAGACCTTTAGGTCTCCATAACTTTTCTGAATATTTGTAGCCTTGATCATAAAAACAGCTTCTTACGGTGAAAATTAAGGATTACCGTTGAGTGCACAAAGATGCAGGTTTTAGAATTAAGTTTTTTTATGGCTTTCGACTAAGCAGGAAGAAATATTGAAAAGAATCACATACAAAAGACAAACTTTGTTTAACTTTGAACAATAATGAATGAACAAAATATGAATTCGCTGGAAACTGCCATATTCGCTGGCGGTTGTTTTTGGTGTACCGAAGCTGTTTTTCAACGGCTCAAAGGTGTTTCGGAGGTAATCCCTGGCTATACGGGAGGTACCATTAAAAATCCAGCCTATCGGGAAATATGTACGGGTAGGACAGGA